>JAUVLV010000015.1 GCA_030600545.1 Candidatus Aegiribacteria sp.
GGGGCCGGGCCTAACATCTAAACATTATGTCGGTTTATTACTCGTATTTAGGGAGTCATGAGTTTGATAAACTTGTCTTTCTCTGATTATTCTTCCGATTGTTACAACATGCATATTTATAAACTCAGCAATTTCTTTCTGAGTGTATCCATGCTTTGAATATGCTGTGAAGATCAATTTATTTCTTGATTCTTTAGTAAGGAATCTGAGATCTTTAAAGAGTGAGGATAGATTCTCTCTGCATGCATATCGCTGTTCCCTTGTAATATCTATATTATCCTTGTATTCACCGATTCTGTTAGTAAGTACTTCCATGAAACTTTTGTTACCCAGAATCAAACCAGTTCTGATATCCTTCATTGGTGAATCAGCGTTGATGCCATCCATAACGAAGTTTATGTAACTTCTACGAGCAAGTGAAAAATCACTGTCAAACTGGGCTAGAATCCAGTCTGTTGTCAGGAATGGACTGATTTTTTCAGCAGTACCAATGGTATGACAATAGCTGCTCCACTTGTATTCTGATGGATGATTTACAATCCCGGCTCTCACAGGATTGAGAACAATATATCGGCACAGTTCAAGGAGATAGTTATCTCTTTGCACAATAATAGCTTTGAATCTTCCTTGAAATACATGACCAACGTGATCATATTGCTTATTGAAATACTGGGCATAAATCGAGTTTAACCTGTGTATTCCTGCAGACAGATTGGCATCAGGAGTCTCTATAAGTAAGTGGTAATGGTTTCCCATGATACAGTATCCATGACAAATGAAGTTGAATGCTTTGGTACAGCTTTCCAGAGTATCAAGAAATTTGTACCTGTCATCATCATCTATGAAGATTATAGCTTTACCGTTGCCACGTGCGGTAACGTGATACAAGGCTCCCGGATATTCGATTCTCAATTGCCTGCTCATATTACCAGTTTACTCATAAATGGGATGTATTTCAAGTGCTGAAAAAAATAGGTACAATATCATTGATAATAAAATAGACAAAATGTTTAGATGTTAGGCCCGGCCCCCCTGAGGTTATCGGCGAAGAGTTTTGCGTATTCACCGGTCGGGAACGCTGATTCCAATGCTCCTGCAGCAAGAGTAATACTCTCTTTCAGGGGAAGGGTGTAGCGCATTACTGTAAATTTCTTCCGGAAATCGGCCACCTCATCGGCAACATCTTCGTTCTTTATGATTATTCTTGCCATCAATTCCGCCAGTTGACCGAAATCATCTTCGTTCATTCCGAATCTGGTCATTTCCGAAACGCCTGTTCTTATACCGCTTGAGTAAAGGAACGTTTCGTCATCGGGAAGAGCCTGGTAATTGACGATTATATTGTTTTCCTGGAGGCGGTCAGCGACTTCAGAACCCTCGCCGTGTTCCACCACACGGACAACAACCTGATGTGTATGGGTGTATCCGTCAGCCGGATCACCTTCAACCGCAAGTCCGTTATCGGCAAGGTGTTTTGCGAAGGCTCTTGCGTTGGAAAGAACCTTGTTCTGGTATTCATCCTTGAATGCGTTCATCTCGGTAGTGGCAACAAGAAGTCCAAGAAGGGTGGCAAGATGGTGATTGCTGGTGCTTCCGGGGAAAGATCTGCTCTTGATATCCAGCCAGAGTTTTCTCAGAGGGGTTTTCTTTACCATGTTGCTGACTATTACACCGCGCTGTGGCCCGAAGAAGGTTTTATGGGTCGATCCGGTAACAACATCCGCACCATCCGCAAGCGGAGTCTGGAAAGCTCCGTAAATACCGAGTACATGAGCCATGTCGTACATGATGATCGGCCTGTCATCCCAGTCCGCAACCTCGTCGGCCATTTCCTTGACCGGTTCAGGGTAGAGGAACATACTCTTTCCGAAGATTACGAGTTCCGGACGGGTCTGGCGGACCGTTTCGAGCATCCTCGGTACATCTATCCTGTAGGGATTGCTTTCCATCACAGGGAAATTGACGCAGTTCTCTTTACCGGTCTCAGGATTGATATCCACGAAATTGAAAAGCGCTCCGAAGGGCTGGCTGGAAAGGTGGCCTCCCAGCCCCAGATTGTTGTTCATAACGGAGTGAAGCTTTCTGAAAGTTCCATCAGGGGTGGACCGATTCACGAATTTAGTTGCTGCTTCAAAAATGATCTGGTTCGCCATCTGACCGCTTATTGGTCTTAATTCAGCTTCCTGGCACTGGAAATACTCCATTATTGCTTCTACGGCCTCTTCCTCTATTTCTCTGATGAAATCGGTTCCATGATAGAAATAGACTTCCTTGCCTTTCATTCTTTTATGCTCAGCGTATCTGCCGGCTGGATCACACAATTCGCAAATTTTAACAAGGGGACTGGCAGTATTTTCAGAGGGGATAAGATTAACACACTTTCTCTGTCTCCACAGGTTGTTTTTGCGTATTCTTCCAAATAGTTCATCCATTTTTTGCGACAAATCGGCCATGATTCTACTCCTTATCAGCTTTTAATGAATTCAGATAGTTTCAAGAGATCCTCTTACTATGTCCGGTGACAGTACTATAATGCAGGCTCCCCGGTGATTATCCAAATCTCCGGTTATCTCCTCGATCGAAGCTATCATTTCGTCAAGAGTATCTGCTGGAACGAGTGCAAGAATGGTTCTGGGTTCAGGCTGTGAACTACCTAGCACGTCAAGAAATCCAGCAAAAACAGGAGCTCCATAGAGAATTTGACTCATAAGGTTTCCCTCATGGGTTATTGCTCCGGGAAGACCCATTTCCAGAAAGAGTTCAATTATATCGTTGTAAACATCATCTTCCTGAACAATAATGAGTATAAGCTTATTGAAATTTCTATCCTTGCATGAATCAAGGGTAGTCGCCGGTGCTGCATGATAAAGAAAAGCTTCCCTGAGAGCATATGAGGTTGAACTGCTGAGCATTTCGTACCTGGAATTTCCGATACCAAGTACCCTGCTTGCCGCGGCAAGCAGTCTCAAATGCATTTCCGGATCTTCGGGCGGGCCTACTATAGCACAGAATATATGCACACTTCTGTTGTCCATGGCATCGAAAGATATTCCTCTGGCTGAAACGCCAAGAGCAAGCGCGAAATTTTTCATGCCTGCAACCTTGCAGTGGGGAATTGCGATTCCCTTTCCGAAACCGGTGGATCCCATTTCTTCTCTTTCCAGAAGGCCATTCTCGATACTTTCCAGACTGGTTCCGGCAGCGTTTGGGGATTTCGCGATGAGTCCTGCAAGACTTCTGATAATTTCTTCTTTTGTTTTACCCGAAAGCTCTATGGTGCATGACTCAGGTGAAAGGTATTTTGAAATATCCATAATTACTCCAGTTTAGCGCCGCGTACCACAGAATACCTTGAAAGCGGTGGCCCGGCAAGTTCGTTAACGAGTACGGAGAAGAGTACAATATTAATCAGTGTAGCGGTGATGGATCTATTAATCGCAAAGTAGGGCATTGTGTCAAGAAACAGCACAAGACCTATAGCTACGCCGGCCTGCGGGAGCATTCCAAATCCAAGATATTTCTTGATTAGAGGATCCGAATGGGCTGCGGACGCTCCGAAATGTACTCCAAGAATCTTTCCGGCAGCTCTGGCCAGAACAAATATTCCACCCATTAGTAGAATTTGAGGCGAGGTCAGGATGGCTAAGTTCAATTCGGTACCGGCAATCGCGAAGAAGGCTGCGTAAAGGGGCGGAGAAATCGAATCCAGAGTATTGATGATCCTGTAGGTTTTCCTTGACAGGTTCGCCATCACAGTACCCGCAGCCATACTGGCGAGAAGAGCGCTGAGATGAAAACTGTTGGAGATCGCTGAAAGAATAAGTACAACTCCGAGTAAAATTATCAGTACTTCGTTGGTTCTTCTCCTTCTTCTGGTCAGAAGATGCAGTATCCATCCTGCAAATGCCCCGATTGCAATTGATGAGAAAATCTCAATTACAGCATGGAAGACCGAATGAACAAGACCTGTAGCTGATCCAAGAGAATTACCGGCAATGGCTGTGACCACCGCAAAGAGCAGTATGCATCCTGCATCATCAAGAGCTACGATTCCATACAGGTGATCCACAAACGGTCCTCTAGCCTTTAGTTCTCTGATGATCGCAACTGTAGCCGCAGGTGCCGTTGCAGACGCTATGGCTCCCAGAATTGCTGCGTATTCGAGCCTCATTCCAGCGATAACCAGTCCGGCTGTAACAAGTATGAATGCACCAAAAAACTGGAAAAGCGTTATGATAACCACCGGCTTTCCGATGGTTCTCAGTTTCTTCAGGCTGAATTCACTTCCAATCACCAGAGCGATAAGAGCAAGGGCGATCTCGGTTATAGAAGCGAGAGTCTCATCGAGGTCTTCATGAACAAGGCCGATGCATGAAGGCCCCAGCAGCAAGCCCGCAAGTATAAAACCTGTTATGGCCGGAAGTCGCACTTTCTCCGCAAGCCGTCCCATGAAATAACTTCCCATGAGAAGAATCCCGACTCCGAATACGATATGGTGGCTGAAAACCTCGCGAAGTTCCAGTATGTAACCTGATATATCTGAAAACATCTAACCTCCCAAACAGGGCACCAGAATAATTCGCTGATGCCTTCGGGTCAACCTTGGTTATGCAGGTCAGTTCCTGAAGTCTTATATTCCATGGAATGTATTTAAACAATAAATATCAATGAAAGGCAGACACATTGAATCTGGAAGATATACGAGGCGGCTATTTAAGGATGTTCGATAGAATTGCAAGACTAAAGGAGGGTCTTTGACTTCGTCGAACTTGAAGAAAAAGAGCAAAAGCATAACAAAATAATGGCTGAACCGGGTTTCTGGGACAGCAGGGAAAAAGCAATGCAGAGCATTGAGAAGAATAAACGGGTCCATGCATGGCTTGATCCCATTCGCGAAATTGAAAGTAAGCTGGAAAATCTGAAAATTGCTGTGGAACTGCTCGAAATCGCTTCCGATGATGATCTTACGAATGAAAGCTCAATTAATCTTGCCGCCATTGAAAAAAAGCTTGACAGGCTGGAGTTCGTGCAGATGCTCTCCGGTCCCCATGACAGGAACGATGCAATATTGACTATACGTTCCGGGGCCGGGGGACAGGACAGCCAGGACTGGGCGGAAATGCTCATGAAGATGTACATTCACTGGGCTGAAAAACAGGATTTTGACGTAGAAGTACTCAGCGTAAGCGAAGGCGGTTCGGAAGGTGGTATCCGAGAAGCTACTTTGTCTGTTAAAGGTTCCTGGGCTTATGGGTACTTGCGGGCTGAAGGCGGTATTCATCGCCTGGTTAGAAAATCACCTTTCGACCAGAACCACAGGCGGCATACAAGTTTTGCTTCGGTATTTCCGCTGCCGGATATAGAAGATGAGATAGAAGTTGAACTGAATGACGATGAAATCAGAGTTGATACTTTCAGAGCAAGCGGCGCGGGTGGACAGCATGTTAATAAAACAGATTCGGCAGTGAGAATGACCCATATTCCCACGGGGATAGTGGCAACATGCCAGAATCAGCGGTCTCAGCACCGGAACAGGGAAGTAGCCAGGAGAATCCTGAGGGCTAAATTGTACAAGTTCGAAGAGGATAAAAGGCGGGAAGAGAAGGCCAAACTGGAGAAAACGAAAAAGGATGTATCATGGGGACATCAGATAAGGTCATACGTCATGCATCCTTATAAAATGGTAAAAGATCACCGAACCGGAATAGAAACATCCAATATTGATGATTTTCTTTCCGGTGAGATACAGGAATTCATAGAGGAATATCTAAGAAAGAGCAGTCAGTAATGAGTGATGAAAAAAAAACAGTAAGAGAAGAAAAATTACTTCGATTGAAGGAAGATCTTAATATCAATCCCTATCCCGCAAGATGTCTTGAATCGATGTCAATTGACGAGATCAGGGATGCGGGCGAGACAGAAGATAACATTGTTGCGTCTGGAAGGCTTACGGGTAAGCGGGAGCATGGAAAAACAGTATTTGCAGACCTGCGGGATGGGACAGGATCTATCCAGCTGTATTTAGGCAGGAAGGTGCTCAGTGATAGAGACTGGTCCGTTCTGAATCTGCTTGATCTCGGTGATATAGTTCAGGTGAAGGGATCTGTTTTTACCACCAGGACCGGAGAGCTTACTGTCAAATGCGAAGGGATGGAACTGCTCAGTAAAAGCCTGAAACAACTCCCCGTTGTAAAAGTGGATGCCGAGGGCGTGGCTCATGATGAAGTTACCGACAGGGATTTCCTCTACAGACATAGATGTGTAGATCTCCAGGTGAATCGGGATTCTCTTGACAGATTCGTCAAACGAAGCAGGATCATATCAGCTTTAAGATCGTACCTTGATTCCATAGGATTTCTTGAGGTTGAAACACCCGTACTCCAGCCATTGTACGGAGGCGCTGCGGCAGAGCCTTTTGAAACCATGTATGGAAGCATGAACCAGCAGTTCTATCTCAGGATAGCCACCGAGCTGTATCTTAAGAGGCTGATAGCCGGAGGGATTGACAGGGTATACGAGCTTGGAAAAGACTTCAGAAATGAGGGTATTGACAGGACACACAGCCCAGAATTCACTCAGCTTGAACTTTACGAAGCATACGCTGATTATAGTGTAATGATGAACAGATTCGAGGATATGTTTTGCGCTGCAGCCGAGGTTGCCGGTCACGGTGACAGTTTTGTGTACCAGGGAGAGAACATAGATATCACGCCTCCATTCCGAAGAACAGGTTTTCTGGATTCTCTCCGGAAGGCAAGCGGCGAGGATCTTTTCTCCTGGGAGATTGAGGATCTGAGAAGGCTTATCGATAAAAACGGTATAATCACTCAGGCTGATGACCGCATTACAATGCTTGACAAGCTTTTTGATCATTATGTCGCCCGCAGGATTCAGCAGCCAACCTTTGTAATCGACTATCCAGAAGAGCTTTCGCCCCTTGCCAAGAGGAAGGAGGGCGCTTCAGGTGTAACCGAAAGGTTCGAAGTATTTATTGCCGGGCTCGAGTTAGCAAACGCTTTCAGTGAGCAGAACAATCCGGTACTCCAGAGAAAAATTCTGAAAGAACAGGCCGATGCCAGCATGCACAGAAAAGGTGAGCTTGATGAAGATTTCCTCTACGCTCTGGAAACGGGTATACCTCCGACAGGCGGCATGGGAATTGGTGTTGACCGTCTTGTGATGATACTTACGGATACGGGCAAAATCAGGGATACCATACTCTTTCCGCATTTAAGACGGAATGATCAGTGAAACTTTTACTTATTTTCCGTATAGCCTGGCGTCAAATACTCAGCAGATCCAACTCCGGTTTTGTAAGGACTGTTTCCTTGCTTTCCATTGCGGGAATTGCCATAGGGGTCGCGGCGCTGTTAATACTGAATTCCTTCATGGACGGTTTTTCAGAATCCATACTGAAGCAGTTGTCTTCCATTCATCCCCCGATGGAGATCAGGACTCCCGGCGGTTTTGTACTTGAGCCGGAGGCTATTCGATTTGCGGACAGCCTGGCTGGCATATCGGAGAATATTACATTTGTTTCTCCTGTGCTCGAGAAAACGGTAGTTGTTGCCGGGAACAGTGGAGATGTTGCCGGAGTCCGTATAAGAGGAGTGGACTGGGATATGGAGCCTTCCCTGGTTACCGGGGAGAGGCTAAGTGATCTGGACATATCCGGAAGGGGAGCGGTACTGGGCACCACACTTGCAGAAAGGCTTGGTGTTTCCAGGGGAGATACCATCAGGCTTGCTTCTACGGATGCAACACAGTTTTCTGCGATGGGAAGGCTGCTCGTTGACACCATTGTATCCGTTCGTGTAAGCGAAGTAACGAATTTCGGTATTGAGGAGTACAATTCTTCAATAATAATCACGGATCTTACAACAGCTTCGCTGCTTTTCAGAAATCCTGTTGCCGCAACATCGTTGAGTGTAGGCCTGCTGAAGGACGCGGATCCTGTATATGAAGCGGAGAATTTAACCTCTCTTTTGAGAGAATCCTATATTGCAGGAGAATGTGATTACATGGTATGCAGTGCTTTTATATCGGCTCATAGAAATCTCTTTGCGGCACTGGGGCTGGAGAAAACGGGAATGAACATTGTGCTTGCGCTGATAAGTGTTGTTGCGCTGCTGAATCTTCTCAGCGCTCTTAATATGATCGCCATTGAGCACAGGAGAGATACGGGGGTTTTAAGATCAATGGGAGCGTCTCCAGGCATAATCGTTTCCACAGGACTGATGCAGGGTGGTATTATTGGTGCAGGCGGTGCACTAGCAGGGAGTATTTTTGCGATAATTGTCGTTATTGCGATTAACAGATACTTCCCCATAAGGCTTGAAAGCAGTGTATACTGGATTGACATGCTTCCCGGGGAAGTACAACCGCATCTTATTGCTGGAATTATCTGTGCAACCATTACAGCCTGTTTCATCGCAGCCATTATACCTGCTTTGCATGCAATTAGAGTGTCCCCATCGGAAGCGGTGAGATATGAATGATAATATTGTACTGTCAGCAGTTGATATATGGAAATCGTACGGGAAAGGAGCCACTTTTCTTTCGATTCTCAGAGGTGCAAATATTAATATATCGAAAGGGGAAGTTGTATCGATCTCGGGTCCGAGCGGCTCGGGCAAAAGTACTTTCCTGCATGTCTGTGGAGTACTCGATCCCCCCGATCGTGGTACGGTATCCGTTGGCGGAACAGATGTCTGGTCTGTGAATGAATCCAGAAGGGCAAAACTGCGAAACGCTGATCTTGGTTTTGTATTTCAGTTTCATCACCTGCTTGATGAGTTCACACTTCTGGAGAATGTGGCAATGCCATCCATGCTGGCCGGAAACTCACGGCGGGATGCTCTTGAATCCGCATCGGAAATTCTTGAAGAAGTCGGATTGTCCAGCAGAGGGAGGCACTTCCCTTCGGAGGCTTCGGGAGGGGAGCGTCAGAGAATTGCTGTAGCACGGGCATTAATATTATCCCCTTCCGTTGTACTGGCCGACGAACCAACGGGAAACCTTGATTCATCCAACAGCAGAATTGTCGAGGATCTGATGTTTGAGCTGGCCGAAAGAAGAAATCAGGCTTTCATTATCGCGACTCACTGTATCGAGCTTGCGCGAAGAGCTCACAGATGTCTTGAACTGGAAGATGGGATATTTCGCTCCTGAGATGTCGATGATTGCAGAGTTTTCCCCGCAGGATTATCTTTCAGGAACAAATGACCGCATTTTCGAATAAAAGCATTCCGTAACCGGGATTACTCACAGAGGAGGATAAGTGCCGGAAAAACTGACAGAGAAAGCACGGGCCGCTCTGGAAATATCGGTCCATGAAGCTGAACGATCAGGGCAGAGTAAGGTAGCCTCCGAGCACATTCTATTCGGTTTGATTTCTGTAAAGGGATCCGCGGCTTTGATCATTCTTCACGAGCTTGGCGTAAGAATTGGCGTATTGAGAACAAGGCTCGAGAACCTTATGCGCAGGCCGGTATCAAACGAGATAACCCTGCGTGAGGTAGGCTGGACCACCAAAGCCCGTCTGGTCAGGCGTGAGGCTATTAGAAGAGCTGTAAGCAGCGGTGCGGTTGAAACAGGTACACATCACCTTCTTATGGGTCTCATGTCAGTAGGAAACTGCCAGGCTTCCAGTATCCTCAGAGAAAAAGGCGTATTTCTGAAGGCCGCTGAAGAAGCTGCCGCAGAACTTCCACCTCATATTGAGTCAAACAGTGCTGAAAAACAGAAAAATATACAGGAAATACCGGGGATAGACTATTTCTCCAGAGATTTAACAAGAATGGCAAGAGAGGGTAAGCTTGATCCTGTTATCGGCAGAGAACGGCAAATAAACAGGTTAATGCAGGTTCTTTGCCGAAGGAAGAAATCAAACCCTATTCTTATAGGAGAACCGGGCGTCGGAAAAACGGCAATTGTGGAAGGTCTTGCGGGGCTTATTTCCCAGGGGAAGACACCAGATCTGATAACGGGAAAACGGATACTCGCCCTTGATATGGCCGCAGTGGTCGCGGGGACGAAATACCGGGGGCAGTTTGAGCAGAGACTGAAAAAATTGCTTGGAGAGATTTCCGAATCTGGAGATATCATACTCTTTATCGATGAAGCGCATGTACTTGTTGGAGCCGGTGCAGCCGAGGGTGCCATGGATGCGGCCAATCTTCTTAAACCGGCCCTCGCAAGGGGGGAATTACAGTGTATCGCAGCCACGACACTTGATGAGTACAGGAAACGTATTGAGAAGGATGGAGCACTTGAGAGAAGATTCCAGCCCGTTCCTGTTGATCCTCCCGGAGTGAATGAGACGATCGAGATTCTGGAAGGCCTGAGGCAGAGGTACGAAGAACACCATGGAACGGTTTATACAGATGAAGCGGTGCAGGCTTCGGCAAAACTTGCTGCCAGGTATATCAGCGGCAGATTTCTCCCTGATAAAGCTATCGATGTCATGGATGAAGCGGGGGCGAAGAATAGAGTATCACATTGCACTCTGCCTGATCACTTAAAAGAAATGATGAATGATCTTGCGGAACTCAAGAGCAGAAAAAAAGAAGCATCTCAGAACGATGAATTTGAAGGCATCCTGAGATTGCGGAAAGAAATAAAGAACTCTGAAAAGGAGCTTGCCGAAGCACGCTCCATCTGGCTGGCCGGTGTTCAGATATCTCCGGTTTCAGAAAAGCAGGTAGCTGAGGTAGTCGCGGATATGACAGGCATTCCTGTAAGCAGGGTTGGAAAGAGTGAGACCGCCAGACTTCTGGATCTTGGAGACAGGCTTGAGAGCAGGATTGTAGGACAGAAGGAAGCGATAGCAAGTATTACCAGTGCCATCAGACGTAGCCGGGTAGGGCTCCGGGACGTGAACAGACCGACTGGAACATTCCTTTTTCTGGGTCCTTCAGGGGTTGGAAAAACAGAGACAGCAAGAATACTTGCCGAACTTGTATTCGAAGATCCATCGGCTCTTATCAGGATAGATATGTCCGAATTCCAGCAGAGTTTTGCCGGATCAAGGCTGATTGGCGCGCCTCCAGGATATGTAGGCTACGATGAGGGAGGACAACTGACGGAAAAAGTTCGTAGAAGACCTTACTCCATAGTACTTTTTGATGAAATTGAGAAAGCGCATACTGATCTTTACAATATGCTCCTGCAGGTTATGGACTACGGCAGGATGACCGATAATTACGGCAGAGAGATAGATTTCACGAACACAATTCTGATAATGACAAGCAACATTGCCTCCAGAGACCTTCTCAGCAGAGGCAAACTGGGATTTTCAACGGATGACAAAGCTACCGAAACCGAACGAATTGACGAATTGGTGATGGATGCCGTGAAAAACCAGTTCAACCCGGAGTTTCTCAACAGGCTGGACGAGATCGTAATATTCAACCCCCTCGAATTCTCTGATATGGAGAAAATCGTTTCCCTTCAGATGAAGGATGTTGAAGAGCGATTGGAAGAACTTGGTATCTCTCTTGTTCTGTCTCCCGAGGCCATAACACTCATAACAGAAGCCGGTTACGATCCTGAGGCCGGAGCAAGACATATAAGAAGAACGATAAGAAGGCTGCTTGAGGATCCGCTGACGGATTCAATATTGAGAAGTGAATTCTCATCAGGAGACACGATTCTTGCAGTGCGGGATGGTAATCGTATCGTTTTCAGGATACCGAGGGAAAACAGTGAGAATGAAATTACATCGAACACAATACATGGAAGAGTTGAGAATTGAGATATAGTATAGCATTTCTGGTACTTGTGATATCAGTTTCGCTCGCGCTTGAGGTTGGTCTGGTGGAAGTGACCGGTAATTCCTTCGTGAGCACAGACCTTATTACAAGGGTTTTCGGACTGGAAACAGGGGATGTTTATACATCTGCTGCTGCCAGCAGGGGAACCAGGGATCTTTTCGGACTGGGATATTTCAGCAGTATCGAATTGCAGGCTGACACATCCGGTGGAGTTACCAACCTTCTTATTGTCGTAAACGAGAACAGGCTGCTCAGCAGAATTGAATTCAGCAATCCCGAATGTCTTGATGAGGACGATGTTCTTGATTCACTCTCACTGTTTCCCGGTCAGACCGTTTCACCGGGACAGGTTGAAGAGGCGCGCATGGTAGTACTGCATTTCTACGCTGAAAAACACAGGCACCAGGCTGTGGTTACACCCGTATGGATTGAACCTGACAGCGGCAACAGAAGCGTTCTGGTATTCGAATGTGAAGAGGGGCAGGACATCAGAGTCGGGGAGATAGATTTCTTTGGCAATACGGTATTCAATGATGGAAAACTACGCGGCGAAATGGATACAAGGCAGGATTCCTTCTGGCGGTCAGGAAGGTACAGAAAAAGTGAGTTTGACGCCAGCCTTGATTCTGTGATAGTCTACTATCAGAACCATGGATATCCCGAAGCCAGGATTCTTGATGTTGAGGAATCGATGCTCGAAGACGATCGGCATCTGAAGTTCGAAATTACGATTGATGAAGGAGGATACCGCACATTCGGTAACATTTCATTTTCGGGCAATGAAGCATTTCCGGATTCAATCCTTCTACCAGCCATGGATATGGAACCGGGGGATGAGTACAGCAGTGAGAAGCTCAGTTCCTCCCTTATGACAATGTACGAAATGTTTCAGGAACTGGGATATTTCTATGCAGGTATCGATCCGGTGATATCTGCCGGTGAAGCTGAAGGATCTCTGGATGTTGCCTATATAGTAACCGAAGGCGAGAGGGCTCACATCCGCAGGATAGAAATCACAGGGAACAACAGAACGCTGGAAAATGTCATCAGGAGGGAGTTAACCGTTTATCCCGGAGACATGTTCCGGAGGTCGGCTCTTATGAGAAGTTACAGGAATATCTACTACCTGAATTATTTCAGCAATGTTGGTGTGGATTTCCGTTATCTGGAAGATTCACCTGATGTTGACATTCTCTTTGATCTCGAAGAGAAAACTACAGGAAAAGCTGGAATAGGAGCGGCATACGGAGGCGGTACAGGATTCAGCGGATTCGTTGAACTGGGCGAGACCAATCTGTTCGGACGTGGACAGAATGTTACCTTCAATTACAAATTCTCCAAAACCCAGCAGGATATCCAGGTTAGTTTCACAGAACCGTGGTTTATGGATACACCTCTGTCACTTGGCGGCGAGCTCTTTCATACTACCTACAATGAATCGGAATATGACCGCCGCAGGACGGGGGGAGCTGTCATAGTAGGCCGTTCTCTTCCATGGGTGGACTACGCATCAGCATCAATTAAGTACAGTCTGGAAAAGGTCGATGTATTTGATATTACATCCGATACTACAAGTTACTATTACTCACTCCGTGATATAGACTGGCCCAGGTGGACAAGTACTGTCAGATTGAATTTTACAAGAGATAGCCGGGACAGGCAGATGTTCGCCTCCAGAGGTTCCAGAAACAGCCTTACCGGTGAGTTTGCCGGGGGTGCCCTGGGCGGCAATATCGGATTCCAGAAATACCTTATCGATTCAAGCTGGTACGTTCCATCCTTCTGGAAATTCATCTTTTTCCTGAGAGCAAGAGCAGGAATGGTGACTTCTCTGGCTGGCAATGAACCTCCGGCGTACGAGCTTTTCGAATTGGGAGGAACAGGTTTTTATGGCGTCAGGGGGTATGGCTCCGAGACAATCGTTGCCCGGGACGGTTATGAAACTGTAGGTGGAAGATCAATGCTCATACTGACCGCTGAATACAGATGTCGAATCATCGATCAGCTTCAGCTGGCTTTATTTGCAGATGCCGGGAATACCTGGGATTCATGGTCTTCAAGTGATTTTTCCGATCTGAACCGGGGAGCCGGAATCGGAATAAGGATCGAAGTACCTATGCTGGGTGTCATCGGATTCGATTACGCCTATGGCTTTGATGGTCCGCAGCGCGGCTGGGAACCGCATTTTCAATTTGGTACAATATTCTGATAGACAACCGAACGTACCCGGAATCCCGGATCGCTTATTTAAGACTGATCGTTACGTATTTGGAGGATTACAGTTATGAAAACGGCTATACTTTTAGCTGCTGTTGTTGCTTCGTTCATCGCAGCACAGACAATCGCAGTGATCGATTCGGAAAGAATATTCGATAATCTGGGTGAGGTTACCGACGCGACAGAGCTTCTTGAAAATGAGATCCTGGAATGGGAAGCCCGTGCGGATTCGCTTCAGGATGAGATCGATGCCATTGAGACCGATCTCGAATATACGATGGTAATGAGTCCTGACCGGAGAAGGGAGAGGGAAGTCCTTCTAGAAGATAAATCAGTGGAACTTCAGGATTTCCTTTCGCGGACATTCGGCCCGGGAGGTCTGGTCGAATCGCGAAACAGTCAGCTTGTATCACCAATAGTAGCCAGTATTAACGAAGCGGTTCAGGAGATAAGCCTTGAGGAAGGCTACGATATCGTATTGGATACATCGGGTGGATTGGTAGTATATGTATCCAATTCAATTGATATAACAGATATGGTTCTTGAAAAACTATCTACCGGAAGCAGCGACTGATATGAAGCTATCCATCCTGGCCGGAAAGCTCAACGGAAAACTTGAGGGACCGGATGGAGATATAGAAGTCGAGGGTGTGTCCACACTTCAGGATGCGAAACCTGACCAGATCTGCTACTACGGCAACAGACTTTACAGGAAATATCTTAAATCCACCAGTGCCCTTGCTGTAATATCCAGAGAAATGGTTGAATCCTCAGCAGCGAACATCATTCTGGTAGAGAAACCCTATAACGCTTTCAGGGAAGCACTGATCCTTTTCAGGAAGGAAACACCGTCTGGTTTCAGCGGAATTCATCCCACTTCCGTGATTCACCAGGATTCGGTAATCGAACGGGATGTAACGGTAAAACCGAACGCTGTTGTTGATGCCCGTGCCAGGATTGGCAGGGGCGCTTTGATAGGTGCGGGTACCTTCATCGGTCCGGGAGTTACCATTGGCCGTGATACTGTTATTAACTCAGGAGTAAGGGTTTATCATGACTGCGTCGTAGGCAGCCGTGTGATAATTCATTCGGGGGCGGTAATCGGATCCGACGGATTCGGTTTCATAGCCGACCCCGATGGTCATCTCAAGGTACCCCAGAACGGTAATGTCGTTATTGAGGATGATGTTGAAATCGGCGCGGGATGCACAATCGACAGAGCTGTAACCGGCAGTACTGTAATAGGCAGGTTCTCCAAGCTGGACAATCTTGTTCATATCGCTCATAATGTAACGGTTGGTTCGGGCTGCCTGATCGCGGCACAAACCGGAATAGCAGGCAGTACTGTAATCGGATCAGGCGTAACCTTTGGTGGTCAATCGGGCATAACAGGACATATTACTATCGGGGATGGCGCCGTAATCGCAGCTCAGGCCGGAGTAATGAAAGCTGTGCCACCCGGAGTTACAGTATCCGGTTATCCAGCTCGCTCACACATGAAATCACTTCGGGTGAATGCCGCACTGGCTGATCTACCTGATTTCAGAAGAAAAGTTATGAAATTTATGGAGAAGTTCAGTAATACAGAAGAGGAATAATAAATGAACCATTATCAGACTACACTTAAAAAGCAGGTTGTTTGCAGCGGAATCGGTCTTCATCTTGGCAAAGAGACTGCTATCACTTTCAAACCTGCTCCAGCAGATACTGGAATCGTATTCGTGAGGATGGATGTGCCAGGCAGACCCAGAATAAAAGCCTGCGTTGAGAATGTCAGGCAGGTAGAAGAGCAGTCGAGAAGAACTACTCTCGGTTACGATTACTACGAAGTTCATACTGTTGAGCACGTTCTTTCCGCACTGTACGGCCTCGGGATAGATAATTGCATTATTGAACTTGATTCCGACGAGCCTCCCGAACCCGAAGATGGTTCTATCAGAAAATATATAGAAGTGCTTGAGAGTGGCGGAATTGAGAAAATTGAGGGCAAGCTGTGCAAGATAATCAAGATCGAAAAGCCAATCAGCATTGATTCATTCGGAGCCAGCCTTACAGCTGTACCATACGATGGCCTGAAGATCAGTTTTACAATTAATTACGACAATCCTGTTCTGGGAACACAGTATCTTTCCATCGACATTACTCCTGATTCCTTTAAAAATGAAATCGCTCCAGCTAGAACATTCTGCCTTTACGAAGACGTAAAACACCTTCAGGAAAAGAACCTGATCAAGGGAGGAACGCTGGAAAACGCTGTTGTAGTTGGTGATGATGGAATCCTCAACGATGAACCACTGAGATTTCCGGATGAATTCGTACGGCACAAGATATTAGATCTCATTGGAGATCTTTCGTTATTGGGCGCAAGGCTTAATGGTCATATCATATCTGCCAAATCCGGCCATGCATCCAACGTGCAATTCGTTAAGAAAATTGGAGAAGCACATAGAATAGTTAAAAATTCACTCCCGCTTGCTGAAAAGAAATGGGACATTAACGATATTATGGATCTGCTTCCCCACAGGTATCCATTCCTCCTTGTGGACAGGGTGCTTGAAGTTGAAGCGAACAAGAGAATAGTAGGTCTGAAGAATGTCTCCATAAATGAATCCTTTTTTCAGGGTCATTTTCCCGGGAAACCCATAATGCCCGGTGTGCTGATAATCGAGGCGATGGGACAGGTAGGCGGGCTTATGCTGTTCAACTCGGTTGATAAACCTACCAACTGGCTTGTTTACTTCACGGGACTTGACAAAGTCAGGTTCAGAAACCCGGTTCAGCCCGGGGATCAGGTTATTTTTGAATTGGAAATGATTCAGAGAAGAGGCCCCATGTGCAAAATGAAAGGTGTCGCAAAGGTTGACGGTAAAATAGTGGTAGAAGCGATGCTCATGGCTATGCTGTTGGAGAAGGAATGATCCATCCGACTGCCGTAATTGACTCCGATCTGCCCGGCGATGTCGAGATCGGGCCATATGCGGTTATCGGCCCGGAAGTACAACTTGGAAAAGGAGTACGAATCGGACCCCATGCCTATGTAACCGGGCCTGCACTGATAGGTGATTCTGTTTCTATCGGCCCATCAGCAGTTATAGGTACCGACCCGCAGGACTTGAAGTATAACGGTGAACGGACAGAGGTAATAATAGGTTCCGGAACAGTCATTCGCGAATTCGCCAATATCAACAGAGGAACAATTGAATCCGGCAGAACATCTGTTGGATCAGATTGTCTTATAATGGCTTATGTACATGTTGCCCATGACTGCACTATAGGTGACAGGACAATTCTTGCTAACGCGGTAAACATGGCGGGACATGTGGAGATAGGTTGCGATGTCACCATTGGGGGTGTTGTTCCGATTCACCAGTTCGTTCGGATTGGTGATCATGTCATGATCGGTGGCGGATACAGGGTCAGCAAAGACGTTCCTCCCTTTGTTCTCGCGGGTGGAACTCCCCTGGCAGTACTCTCGCTGAACAAGATTGGACTTCGCAGAAAAGGTTTCTCTCGTGAAAGGCTCAACAATCTTGACATCGTGTTCAGGTATCTCTTCAGAGAAAATGGTATTCTCACTTCAAAGGCCCGCGGTCTGACAGAAGACAATAGTATCTCCGATGAAGCAAAACAGCTGGCTGATTTTATTCTATCAAGCTCAAGAGGAGTCATCAGCTGACGGTTTCATGCGTTTTTCTGTTACCGATTCTGTTTGTTATTTCCATAGTAGATCCAAGTGGTGGGGATGATGGATACACATACAGGGACAGCCTCTATAATGACAGTACTGAAGTGAGCCGTTATCAAAGTACGGACATAACTTCAGTCGTAAGAAAAAACCCGTCAACAGCCATTCTGCGTTCCGCGGTACTACCCGGGTGGGGTCAATTCTACAACGATGAACCTTTGAAGGGCGTGCTGTTCGGTACAGTGGAACTGGGATTGCTTTCATGGCTGATTGCTGAACATATAGCCTCTGAAGACGCAAGAAACAGCAATGATGATTCCGCCTACCAGCTGCACAGCCAGAGAAGACTTGATCTTATCTGGTACACATCCGCTGCATGGCTCTTTGGCATGCTTGATGCGTACGTTGATGCCTATCTGTATTCTTTCAGCACGGAGAACGAGGAATTCGAGAAAGAAACAGGTATCGGCGCAGCAGTCTTCATCGATTTGTGAAAGGGAATAAGGAATGCTTCTGAGTGTATTACTGATGATGGCAGGTGAAGAAGAGAATCCTGACATCGAGCTGCTCAGGAAAGCTAAGAATGGAGACCGCGATGCTTTTGGAGAATTGTTCAGGAAATACGAGAAGCGGGTATTCAGAGTGGCCAGGCGGATGTGCGGAAGCGATGATGAAGCCTGGGATATCACTCAGGACGCATTTATCAGAGCTATGCAGGCAATGGATAGATTCGATACGAAGTACCGCTTCTTCACCTGGATATACAGGATTACAACTAACCTCGCGATCAACTACTCAAAAAAGAAGATGAGAAGGCGGGAAGTGCATTTCGAAGAAGCTTACAGTGCTGAGGGACAGCAGGTGATCGAAGATAACCTGGCTGACAGAGCCGCAGGTGAACAGCTGGCAAGGTCTGTAACAAAGGCTGTAGAAAAGCTTACTCCCGCACTGAAGGTTGTCTTTGTATTAAGGGTCGATCAGCAGCTGAGTTACCAGGAGATAGCCGAGAGCCTTGATATTGCCATAGGAACCGTAATGTCCAGACTCAACCGGGCAAGGGATAAGATAAGGGAAGAACTGGGTTTGATGCTTGGAGAATGGGAATGAACTGTCCTGATTTTGAAACTCTGATGGCGATGCTCGATGGCGAACTTCGGGAAGAACAGCTGAAGGCGGTATCTGAACATGTGATGTCCTGCGGTAAGTGCAGGAAAATTATCGATTCCCAGAGAAAGCTGGAAGCATCATGGAGAGACAGTTTCGTGGAACCGGATAATAAAGAATTCCGCAGTCTGGAACGGAGTGTTTTTAACAGAATAAACCGCCGCTGGCGGTGGAAAGCTCTTGTTCCCGCTGCTGCCGGGATCATCGCCGTACTCCTTGGAGTCAAACTCATACTGAATAATCAGCCGTCCCTTGACAGAGTTACCGATTTATCAAGAACCGAACATCTTGAGTATGTAACTGATGCCGAGAAGTCCGGGGAAGAACAGATCGAATTCTTACCTTCAGGCGTTGGTGATATTGAGAATGAAACTGCTGAATCCACACCGGATTTTGATTCTTCTGAAAGTTGGCTTTCATCTGAAGATGCTGTATTGCAGACTTTCAGCGATACAGGTTATGGCTATGATGGTGTTGTGGAAGGGGAATTGGCTCAAACACAAGTAGTGGTGGTTGGAGGATGTGCCGAAGAATCTCTGAGAGGCTCAGTCGGCTTTGTCCAGGAAACCGACAGAGAGATCATTACAGGCGGCGCAGTTGCAGGAAGCGGTGGCGGTGGTAATTTTTACAACGCAACGGAGGAATTAGAAGAGTCTGAAACCACTGATGAGATCATTTTCATGGGAGCAGAGGAAATTCCCGTCTGCGAGGAACCGGTTGAAATAAACAGAGACATTACCCTTTCATTGGATGCCGATACTACAGGGCTTGAGACTGCAACAACTGTCACATCAACGGTATCAGCTCCTGAGGCAATGGAAGACAACATGGTATCTGACCGATCTACTGAGTCTTACACCAGGTTTCATGAGTTCTCGTACGGTAATCTCGAGGTGGCTGATGGAGAGGTTTACGTTAAACTTGCATTTGACGTAAACGGTATTCCTGACAGCAGCACTGCATTTCTTCTCGATTCACTTTTTGCCGACTGGAATGAGTATATTCCATTTTATTGCAAAGATACGCTCCTGATTGTTCCCCTTGCGGATGTTCAGGATTTGTTAATGGATGGGAATATTGAACCAGCCGAAACTATTGAGTAGGGAGAAACAGTATGCGATTAATCAGATCAGCCATATTTACACTAGTGATTACCGGAGTTCTTTCGGCCTCTCTGCCCAGGCTTGCAGTCGTATCCATAGACTTTGATGAATTCGCGCCTGACAGTGTTATTCTAGGCGAGGTTTTTGACGAACTTGCAGAAAGCGGAAGGTTTCAACTCGTTGAACTTGGAGAAGAAGCTTTCATGAATACTACCCCTGATTCTTTAATAAATTACATCAGGACACTTGCGGCGAATCAGGGAATTGATGTTTTCCTTGCATTAGAAATACTCTATCCGGAAGAAAGTGATCGGACGGTCTTCCGGAACGATTCGCTGATGACCTTCAGAACCATTTCCGTCGATGTACTCGGCAGATTCTATTCATCCACGGGAACACTCATCGGAACGATAAGAAATACGGTCACAAGAGAGGAAGTCCTGCCGTATTCTCCGGACAGACACAGACTCGCAGTTCTGTCAGCCAGGGAACTGGCTTCAAGAGCAATACTGGAACTGTTTCCGATAGAAGTTACCTTTATCGCTTCGGACAGCGAAGTGTTTACAGTTCCCCTGGGAAGTGATCAGGGAATCGGTAATGGAACCATTATGGCTGTCGTCGCTTCATCTTCAGGAATACCTGATGATATTGCTGACTACCAGCAACTCAGAAGCAGAGGTCTTCTTCAGATAATGGAGGCGGGGAACACTCAATCAACAGCGAGGCTATTGTCCGGCCATTTGACAGATGGAGGAACCGTAATCGCAGTAGAGCAGTCGGCTCCTGCTATTCTTTTTCTTGAGTACAATGGCTGCATGATATCATATGAACCGGGTGCAGGTCTTGATAATGACGATACTAAGTTGAGCAATAATATCAGGCTCGGCGCGGAAATGGCAAAATGGGGATTATCTTTAGGAGGTGGAGTATCCGCTGGAGGACTGGAACACTCTTCCATCATCGGAATCGATCTTCAGGCGGGCAGGAGAATTCCGATCAACAGTCCATCTCTTGGACTGAGACTGTCTGCAGGCGGTGCGCTGGCCTTCCATATGCAGGATGTAAGATCTGAACTGTTGTCATCCAGCGCGACAGCTATTTCTGTTTCGGCTATAGCCGACGCCACAATGGAATACCTTTTTTCAGGACATCTGGGATTTCAGTTTGGAGTAACGGGTATTCTGGGCACATCTGCCAGCAGCTGGACAGTGCAGGAGTATACTGGTCAAGTCAGGGATGCCGAGCCGGATGAACTTTATTACACTGAATTGAAGCATGGCCCGATTGGTGTTCATGCGGGATTGATGTACTTTATTTTTTAGTCAGACTGCTCTTCCATGGTTTCTGAGCCATTCCACGTTCCCAGATTATTTCCAGTGATGACCATGTTGCTATCGCGAATATTACGCCTCCGATAATTCCCGAGAATATAGTTCCGTGTACAATTCCAAGTGCAAGCGAACAGCCTGCAATCGCAGCTGTAAACAGTATCAGGATAGTTGCCGCAAGGGATGATGGCCCCCATTTGGATATCACTCTAACTCTGGCAAGCTGAATTCCCCAGACTACGAGAGGATAACCTGTCGCGCCGAAGACAGCCGCAGGGATATCCCTGAGAAACAGCATCCCGATAGTCCATAAAATGGCCATGGGAAGAAAAACAAGGACTGCTTTTCTGCTGAGAGGGGAAATCCAGTTCATCTGCTGCGGTATATCGCATAATGCAGTCCATATCAGCAGACCGGCAGTAAAACCAAGAACAAGGGAGGCTTCGCCATTACCGATAAAACAGCTGAAAACCGTTCCGGTAAGACCAAGGATAAAAAGGACCAGGACGAATACCTTCGGGCCAATCTGACCATTTTCGTTGATTTTAACAAAGAGCTTTGCCCCGAGAAGCTGAAGGAAAATGAAAAGGAGAAAGGAAGCAATAGCGAAGAATCCCGTTACGGCATAATCCCTTAAAGTAAGGTCAGCAGCAAGAGAGAGATTCGCGGTCAGTAGATTTAGAATACTCATATTTTTCCTTCCTCCAAGCAAATTTGCATAATATAGCAATCATCGTCAACGACCATGTTTGCACAAGATGGTCCATATGGTCATATATTCAGGTGTACCGATAATGTTTCATTATAATTATCATAGTAAGCCGATGGTTAATAAGGGAAGGTGTAGATGAATTCAGTACGGTTGCTCATATCTTTTTCCGTTGCTGCACTTTTTATCTCATGCGGAGGGGGCAGTGAAGCTGCGGTTGAACTGCACGATGAAACCGTTTCCATTGCTGCCGGCAAGGGTGTGTTCATTAAAATGACTCTTGCATCGGAGGAACTTGAAAGTTCTCTGCTATACAGGGATGAAATACCCGTTGAATTGAGAGTGTCATCGGATAACTGCGTTTCAACCATTACAGCAATGCTCGTACCGGGTTGCGGTTCAAAGCCCTTGGACAGAATTGAATACCTGTCCGGCAGTGATGTTCGGAACCTTGATACCAGCTATGTAAGAACAACCGGTGAAATCCCTGGATTTACGGTTGTGATGTATGTGAAAGGTGATTCCAGTGTAGTGGAAAGGGTATGGAACAGGGGCAGCGGCGAACTTGCAGTTCTTCAGGTAAAATCCGGAAATACTTCGTTTAACATTCTTCTGACATCCACCAGTGGGCTATTGAGCACTGCAGAGGTCGTCGAACCAGCTGGGGGCATGTCCCGTTCGGTATACCTTTCCGACCGCTATAGGAACGAGATTGTAGAAGAAGTCAATGCGGATGTTGCTGTGCCTCCCGAAATCACACACAGAATAATTCTATCTGTTGACCCGATGGAAAGGAAAATGACCGTATTGGATTCGCTGACAATCGATTTCCGGACAACCCAATCCGACAGTCAGTTGATGATGTATCTTCCATACTGTGATGACGGAACCTGTTTTGAGGCACTGACCGGGACTGTTTCGAGCTGGGACGATTCCGTACTATGCACTGCTGATTCCACAAGATTATTCTCAGGTTTGTATTCCGGAAACTGGAGCGGATTCATTTCATCTTCCACCGGCAGGATTATGGTAAACGGGCTCCATATAAATCCATTTACATCATTTCAGAGCGGTATGTGGTTCTATCCGGGCTGCAGTGATCCATCGGTTTACACACTCGATATTTCAGTACCAGACAACGGTTACGAGGTTTATGTACCTCTTCAGGAAATCTCAAGAAATGTGCACGATTCACTCCTTACCATTTCCTATATATCCCCGATAGGGGGGATCAAGGGCCCCCTTGCCTGGGCGACCGGCGGTTTTACTGCTAATAGTATAGCAGGGGGTAGAAGCAGTTTTATCTGCCTTGAATCGGATTCCACAGCACTGGGGATGATCGATCTCGCGGATGATATTACAGAAGTTCTATGGCGCAACATGGGTTACGATGGAGCCAGGCTTGACATTGTTGTTGTAAAAAGCCTGGATGTACCAGTATTTATTACTGGTCCCGGATGCGTGTTTCTTTCAAGGGATATGCTTGCCTCCGTCAGGGGATATGAAACGTGGTCCGATTCTCTTGTCCATGGAACAGCTGTTCCCGCAACTTCAATAGTATTTGAAACAGCAAAGGCTTACCTGGCTGGAAGTACATACCTTTCTGCGAGTCTCAGGGATATGCTTGCGGCATGGTCAGTCTACAGATTTGCACTTTCAGCGGATGAATTGGTTTCAACACAGCTGCTCGAAGCTTTCAGAAAATATTACCTGTACACTTCTGAGGTTACCGGAGGAATCGAATTCGCTATAGCGGATCCACAATTGAGCGATTCTCCACTTCATGATCCTGTAATATTCGGAAAGGCTCCGGTTGTCATAGAGTTTCTCATCCATGAGATCCCGGCATTTGAAAGAGCTATTCCCAGGGCACTTGGTAATCTGCGTCATTCCGGTGATTCCTTCAGCAGACTGTTTTCAGCAATGGGAATTCCGGAAAGCAGCGGATACGGGGAGATGTTCTTTCAGTGGCTTTACAGTCCAGGTGTGCCGCAGCTGGAAATTTTCTGGATGGATTCCTCCGGCACTCTCAAACTCTGGGTAGAGCAGTTACAACCCGGACAGGATTTCCCTCTTGGTTCCATACTTGATGAAGTTCATGTATCATTCAACGAAAGCTATCCCATTGAGCTGGAACTGTCACACGGTTCTACAGAAGGATTATACGTGGGCGATCAATCCATTACAGTAGATAGAATTATTGCGATCGATATCGATCCCGATGGTTTACTTCCAGCTGACATAGTTTACAGACATATCAATCACGAACCGAATGACATATAACCCGGTTGCTCATCCTGTAGATTCCGGAGAATAGCTTAAATGAAGATATGCTTCTGCCTGCATAATCACCAGCCTGTGGGAAATTTCGACCATGTCATGAATTCAGCCTATTCTGATTGTTACCTGCCGATGCTGGAAGTTCTTGAGAATCATCATGGAATAAACAGCGGTATTCATATTTCCGGAACACTTCTGGAATGGCTTGCCCTCAATCACCCGGAGTACCTTGAAAGAACGGGAGAGCTGTGTCGGGCAGGCAGAATGGAATTACTTACCAGCGGCCGTTACGAACCGATACTCACAATATTCAGAAGATTCGATATAATTCAGCAGATTAAGGACTATTCGGACTTCCTCGAGCAGCTTTCAGGCAGAAGGCCTGAAGGGCTCTGGCTGACCGAAAGGGTCTGGGAGCCGCAGCTTCCTTCGATCCTGAGCGAGGCCGGTGTATCCTGGGCCGTTGTTGACGATATACATCTGAAGAGAGCCGGTGCTTATGACCTGTTCCGCCCGTGCATAACCGAAGATTCAGGGAAAACGGTAAAGCTGCTTGGCAGCAATCGAGAGCTGAGATACAGAATTCCCTTCTCTCCTGTTGAAAGCGTCATGGAAAAGCTGAAAGAAATGCATAACGCAGGTGCAAGTCTCGTATTTTACGGAGATGATGGTGAAAAATTCGGTGTCTGGCCGGGAACTCATAAACTTTGTTACGAAGACCGCTGGCTTGACCGGTTTTTCAGTGAAGTGGAATCTGCTGACTGGCTTGAATCTCGATTGCCTTCAGAAGGTGCGGAAACGGAAACTGCCGGTCCTTTCTATGTTCCCGCCTCAAGCTATTCCGAAATGGGTGAATGGACTCTTCACGGCCTTCAGAGAGATGAATATGATGATCTGCGGGAGAAGCTCAATGCTCAGGGGAAGTCCGATACTGCCGAAGTATTTCTCTCCGGCGGATTCTGGCGCAATTTTCTGTCCATTTACCCGGAGTCCAAGGAACTCCAGGGAAGAATACTCTCGGCGGAAGCTCTGGTACGAGAGTCTGGAAATACCGAAGCGCTTCACCATTTCTGGAGGAGCCAGTGCAACTGCGCTTTCTGGCACGGCGTATTCGGCGGAATATATCTTCCCCATCTCAGAGAGGCTGTATGGAAGGAACTTAACAGGGCTGAATGGGATGCGCTTAATACCATACATGGTTATCCTCTTATTAAGTCGGAGGACATCAATGCGGATGGTCACGATGAAACTGTGATCATCTCTAAAACCCGGTCGCTGCTTATTTATCCTGATTACGGGTTGACTGTAAGCGAACTTACGTTCCTGCATCCGGACGGAGAACCGGTACCACTTGGCCATGTTCTCACCAGGCAGCGGGAGGAATACCATGATTCAATCCCTGAAGCGGGATCTTCCAATAAAGCAAAAACGATCCATGATGGCATGGTATCCAAGGAGGAAGGGCTTGCCGGGAAGGTAACGATTGATAGATGGAGAAGGATGTGTTTTACAGATCTTGTAATGCCCTCTTCGACCGATTGGAACCGCTGGAAACACTGTGATGGAGAGATAGTGCATTTTCAGAAATCCTGCCTGTCGTCTTCCCGCTCCATCAGTGATTCGGTAGCTGATTTTAAAGGTGAATTCAGCTCTGGAGATCTGAAAGTAAGAAAGATAATGAAAGTCGGACTGAAGAAACCGTCCATCAGAGTTCGCTCGGAGTATTCCGTAAGGCACGGAGACAGGGCCGGGATGGAAATCTGCCTTAATCTGATGACAGGAGAGTCCCCAGACCGATACTTCAAGATTGATTCGGGAGAAAAGCACCTTATGTCGTTCGAGGGAGAATTCCATTGCAGGCGAATAGAAGTGTCTGACTGCTGGCGGAAGGTCAGGATGGTCATTGAAACAAACCGTGAAACCGATATATGGGTTACACCTCTTGATTCTGTGAACAGATCCGAAAGCGGTTACGAGAGTGTTCATCAGGGAGCGGCATTTTACATTTCAGGTATTGCGGATGAAGCGGGTTCTTTTAAACTTGAAATCATTATGCGCATGGAGGCATTTAATGATTCCTGACGAGGTCAGATCGGAGGTTTCGCAACTTCGGGAGCTGTTGCGATATCACAACAGATTGTACTACACTGAGAATCGGATTGAAATAACCGATGGTGAATACGACGCTCTTATGCGCAGGCTCAGTGAGATTGAATCCCGTTGGCCTGAACTCGCGACTGAGGACTCGCCCACCCTCAGGGTAGGGTCCAAGCCTCTTTCCAGTTTTCCTTCCCTTTTCTGGGATCCTCCCATGTTAAGTCTGGATAACGTTTTCTCAACGGAAGAATTCAGTGAGTTCGACAAGCGTATCAGGCGCGAACTCAAACTTGAAAAGGACCCGTCCTATTCCGTTGAACCAAAACTTGACGGTCTGGCCGTTGCCCTCGTTTACGAGAACGGAATTCTGGTGAAAGCCGGAACCAGAGGGGACGGAAGCGAAGGAGAGGACATCACACCCAATGCAAGGACACTGCGGGCAATACCGCTCAGGTTAAGCGGCGATCCACCTCCCGCTCTTGTCGTAAGAGGTGAAGTGATATTCAGAAAAGCTGATTTTCAAAAAATGAACAGAGAGAGAAAAGCCCGGGGACAGGAACTGTTTATCAACCCCAGAAACGCCGCCTCCGGCTCTTTAAGACAGCTCGACAGCAGGATAACAGCATCAAGACCACTGAGTTTTATTGCATACGGAACAGCCATGTGGCCGGAGGGCATCACATCCCAGCATTCTCTTTTTGATATGCTCGGTAAACTCGGTATTCCGGTAAACCCCTACAACTCCGTTTGCAGAGGAGCTGAAGAAGTTGAGAAAGCCTGTCATAGACTTGAAGAGAATCGAGATGAACTTTCATGGGAAATAGATGGAGTTGTCATCAAGCTGGACGAAGACTCTCTTCAGAAAAGGATGGGAACACTCTCCAGGTTCCCGCGATGGGCAACCGCCAGGAAATTCAAAGCTGAAGAAGCGGTTACGAAGCTGATCGATATAGACGTGCAGGTTGGAAGAACCGGAAGGCTTACTCCTGTGGCCAGGCTTGAGCCGGTCTTTGTCGGTGGCGTGACAGTTTCCAGCGCGACTCTCCATAACGAGGATGAGCTTGCAAAGAAAGATGTCAGGCCCGGAGATACGGTTATTGTAAGAAGAGCCGGAGACGTGATACCAGAGGTAGTAAGATCCCTTGGCAGGTCGGAGGGAGAGAGAAGGGAAAGGTTCAGATTTCCACGGAGCTGTCCTGTATGCAATGGGCCTGTTGCCAGGGAAGAGGACACTTCCGCCCACAGATGCATGAATCCATCCTGTCCCGCAAAGATCAGGGAGAGCCTTTTTCACTGGGGCTGCAGGGACGCGCTCGATATTGAAGGTCTTGGCAGAAAACTGTCCGAGCAGCTTGTCGACAAAGGCTTGGTGAAAGATGTCTCGGATCTGTACAGGCTTACCAGCCATCAGCTCGTATTTCTTGACCGGATGGGTGACATATCCGCGAACAACTTGATAAATGAACTTGATAAAAGCCGCGGTACGAACCTTCAGAGATTCATTACCGGGCTGGGGATACCCGGAATAGGCAGAACCGTTTCCGGTCTTTTATCCGATAGATTCAGAAGTTTAAGCGAAGTAATGGATGCGAGCGCTGATGATTTCCTGAGCATCGAAGGAATCGGACCTGTACTGGCGGACAATCTGCAGAGGTTCTTTAATGAGAAAATAACAAGGAATGTAGTGAACAGGCTTCTGAATGCCGGATTCAACCCCGAAAGCAGCGAGGTAGATGATGTAGAAAAACCTCTTCAAGGGTTAACAGTGGTCTTTACAGGCGGGATTTCCACACCCCGCCCGGATGCCAGAAGTATGGCTGAGGATGCCGGCGGGAAAGTTACCGAAAGTGTATCTTCAAAGACCGATCTGGTCATAGTGGGTCCCGGAGCGGGAAGCAAGCTTCAGAAGGCACGTGAACTGGGAATCGAAATAATAGACGAGAGTGAATTCCTGAAAAGAATAAATAGGGACGGACGGATTTTATTCGAGAAACGTGAATAATATGGACTTATGACCAATGATTCAGTCGAATTATTTCATAGTTTTAAATAAATACCCTCCGTCCCTATTTTTTTAGTTTGCCGCCTTGAACTTCTTCATGAATTCAACTAAAGCTTCAACACCTTCGTAGGGCATGGCATTGTAGATCGAGGCTCTGCAGCCGCCCACGGATCTGTGGCCCTTCAGCCCGATAAGATCGTTCTCAGCGCCTTCAGCTATGAACTTCTTTTCCAGTTCCTCGGAGGGAAGGCGGAAGGTTACGTTCATCAAGGATCTGCTGTCCTTTTCCGCGGTACCCCTATAAAATCCATTACTATCGTCCATATAGGAGTAAAGGAGACCGGCTTTCTTCACGTTAGCCGTCTCAACAGCTTCAAGGCCGCCCTGTTCCAGTATCCATTTCATTACAAGACCCACAACGTAGACAGGTAAGGCTGGAGGAGTATTGAAAAGGGAGTTCTTGCCAAGATGGGTTGCGTAAGAAAGCATCGTTGGAACTTCTTTATTCGCCTGATCAGCCCAGGATCGTCTGATAATTACCGCCACGACGCCTGCAGGACCTATATTCTTCTGGGCACCGGCGTAAATGAGAGAGAACTTGCTGAAATCAAGCTTTCTGGAAAGAAAACCGGAAGACATGTCACAGACCATGGGAACATCACCTGTCTCGGGGAAGTTCTTCATCTGGGTTCCCACCAGAGTGTTGTTGCTTGTGGTATGGACGTATGCAGCTCCCGGAGTAAGGTTAAATTTCTTGGGGATGTAGCTGAAATTGGCATCCTCACTGCTGGCAGCGATGTTCACGTCACCGAAGAATTTTGCCTCTTTGACAGCCTTCTTTGCCCATCCTCCCGTAACGACGTAGTCGGCTGTCATCCCATTCTTTAGAAAGTTGAATGGAACTGCGCAGAACTGGGTGCTGGCGCCGCCGCCGAGGAAAAGCACTGCGTACTCGTCTTCTGAAAGCCCCATGATATTGAGCATGTTCTTCTGTGTTTCGCAGAACATACTGTCGAACTGGGCAGAGCGGTGGGATACTTCCATAATGGACATTCCCATGTTGCTGAAATTCACAACACCCTTCGAAGCTTCCTTCACGACATCGTAAGGAAGCGTAGCCGGTCCTGCGAAAAAGTTGTATACACGTTCGGGCATTTTCTGTCTCCCTGGTTTAAAGTTATACCGATATGAATGAACAATCGTAACAGTGCAAATATGTTTCCTGTGACTGTTGTTTCGCAAGTGTCTGTGTTAGACTCTTGATGCCCTTGAAAGAAGGAATATGCCAAGGGCAATAAAAACGATGTCCGCTATGCTTGCCGCAAGAAGGGGGGGGAGAGCTCCCTTGTGACCAAGGGTCTGGCCGAACCGCAGAAGCGAGAAAAAGAAAAAAGCCAGCAGTACAGCCAATCCAATACTCGATGCTTTCCCGCTCCTTGGGTTTCTAAGGGCCAGCGGGGCTCCCACAAATACCATAATAAGATTTGACAGTGGGAAGAAGAATTTCAGATAGAATTCAACAAGATCTCCCCTTGTATCACCCCCGGCTTTTTCTACGCTTTCTATGTAGTTACTGAGTTCTATGAAGTTCATCTCTCCGGGGGCTTTCTGCCTTGAACCGAAATTTCCGGGGTTTTCAGTTATTTCCGGAATTACAAGTGTGTCAGCTGTTGAAAAAGCCAGCGCTCCCGATGGCCCGAAGATTCTGTCAGTTGTATTTATACCGGCCCAGGAGGAATCGAACCACACCATTCTGTCCATATCAAGCCTTCGGGTGACCTTGCTGCTGTCATCGAACCATTCGATGGTTACATCGTCCATCATTTCAGTTTTGCCATTGAAAAAACCTATATCCAGTATTGAACCGTCCGGTGACCTGTGGGCGAAGTTACTTCTTCTCGAGTAATTTATGGGTTCCTGACCATCTATTTCAACTCTCTTTATCTGTGTCTGCTGGTATGTGGCATTGGCAACTATGAAGTCACCGACGCCAAGTTCGAATATGGATGTGAGACCACCGACGATGAGCAGCGGCAGAAGTATCCTTGGTACGCTTATTCCCGCGCTCCTCATTGCCACCAGCTCGTTTCTTCTTGAGAGGGATGAAATCAGGAACAACGAACTCAGAAGAACGGCTACAGGCAGAACCAAGACAATTATATAGGGCAGTCCGTAGAAGTAGTATGTCAAAAAAGCCCCTACGGAAACATCTTTATCAACCCATCTTGTAAAATGGTCGAAAGCGTCTACGCTTACGAAGATGATGACGAATGATAAAACAGCTACAAGTATCATCCTGATAAATCTCGAGGCAAGATAAACATCGAGCTTTCTGAATATCATACTGAACCGCGATTCTGCATGTCATCAGAAGCATGTTTTCCATGCCTGCTGCTGAATCTTCTGAAAAAAGATCCTGCTGCTGTGGTCAGTCTGCCAAGGGGCAGTGGGTTGCCTTCATGGAGACTCCTGATTGTCAGCACTGTTCCAAAGGCGCCAAGTATGATATTCGGTAGCCACATGGAGAGGAACGCAGGCATCATTCTTCTGTCCGCAAGCTGTTCTCCGGCTATGAGGAAAAGGTAGTAGACAAGAATAACCAGCAAGCTTACTCCAAGAGCAATACCGGCGCTGCCCTTCCTGGTTGACAGCCCGAGGGGGACACCAAGAAGCACGAATACTATACATGCGAAAGGTATGGAGTACTTCTTCTGTATTTCTACTCTGTACCTGCTTATGCTCCGCTGAAGCGAAGCCTTGCGGTCTGCCAGAATGCGAAGGTCGCTTGATTGCTGCGCAAGGAAATTCCTTGACAGATTGAACCATGTGCGAGAGTCAACGCTGTCAGGAGGAGGGAAAGTGCCCCTTCCTGTGGATACAGCTGAATTATTGATCATGGCAAGAATGGGTGCGCTTCCGGTGCTGACCAGTGAATCCTCGAACAGTTCAGCCTGTTCCTCAAGGGAATCAACAAGAGCTCGCATATGGCTCGAAGAAAGCTCCCTGTCTCCACGGTTATCCCTGTTCTGACGGATTAATTCTTCGGATCTGGTGATCTCAACGGTATATATCGCGAAATCCAATTTTCTGTATTCACCGGATTCTGAGAGTTCATGTATCTGCCCGTCTGTAAGAACAAGGCGGAAGCGGTTTGCGGAAACCGGCTCCATTTTTCCCTTAAGGGCTGTGATTGTTCTTCCGGGCATACCGGGAACCCGTTCATGTATAACAACGTTTTGCAGTTCGCCGGTCAGGTCATCCTTTTCCTCGACGATTATCCTGTAATTCTCAATATCCTCAACGAACATACCGGGGATAATCTTAGCGGCCGGGCGCATTGTGCCTATGTCAAGCAGGAGGTTTTTGGCAAGGTGGTTCGCATCCGGCAGAACGTAATTATTGAAGAGTACCATGGTTGCGACGAGGAAGACCGCGGTCAGCATGAGAGGTTTAATCAGCACGAAGATGCTTATGCCTGATGCTTTCATTGCGGTAACCTCAAGATCGGATTCCATTCTGCCAACCGCCATGAGGACACCGGCCAGAACTCCCATGGGAATCACGACAGCCACCATCGAGGGAAGCAGCAGCAGGAAAACTTCCACAACGGTTCTTACCGGTACCCCTTTGCTTACGATCATATCAAGAAGATCCAGCAGTTTGTCCAGCAGCATCACAAAGGTGAAGATACCTGCGGAAAGAAGAAATGGTGAAATGAATTCCTTTAATGTGTAAACTTGCAGTTTTTTCATATACATCTCATTATAGGCTTTCAGAAAAATCGGACAATAAGGCAATTATACCCTTTATCAGGTTATCTTTCCACCTGGGAGCTTGTCCGATAATGTGCATTGAGCAGAAGATCATCGCAGTTGAGATAGAATGCTGGAAGTAATTGACGATAATATGCGGCGTTGGAGTAGAGTATGTGTAATGAATCCGGGCTAATATCTGGAACCATAAGCAACCGGAGGACTAGTATCCTGATATGAGAATAAGAACCGGAACTCTTTCATGGATAACACTGTTTATACTGGTCACATCCGCAGGAGCGGCAGGAGTAAGTGCTCCCAGGCTTATTCCCGCTTACCCCTGGGAGACCGAATACTCTACCGATCTGCTCGTTGATCCAGGTGTATCCTGGCATCTTATAAACTCTGTCCGAAGCCGTTTCATATGCTGGCGACTTTTTCATGGCACCATCCCGGTCTCCACGCAGGGCTGTTCTTCCATTGATGAGATGAATCTGCGGTCGATGGAATGGAAACTCCGTGATATCTGGATTACTATGAACAGAAATAATTGCATGCGCATAGCGAGGGATCAGGGATCCCTCATACCGACAATTTACCTGCCTCTGGACATGCCGCCGATACTTGCAGGTGCCATTGGCGAAGGTGGACAGATCGATATCAGCGGTCATCAGAAAATTACCCTTTCAGGGGTAACCCATTACAGGCCCAACGCGGTTGCAATAGAGGGAGATAGCCAGTCTCTTTTTCCGGATCTGAAAATGGAGCAGGAGCTGCGGGTTCAACTGGAAGGAACCATCGGCGAAAAGATACACGTTGATGTCGATCATGACAGCCGGAGGAGCTTCAGACCTCAGAGCAGCCTGAGCCTGCGATACGAAGGATACGAGGACGAGATAATACAGAGTATTGAGATGGGCGACATCAGCCTTTCAATAACCGGGCCGGAATTCGTTTCGTACAGTATCCCCCATCAAGGATTATTCGGGGCCAAAATACTTGCCCAGGTTGGTCCAGTTGAATTTACAACCATCGCAAGCCGCGAAGCCGCGTCCACAGAATCCTCAGAATTTGTCGGTCAGTCCACCATGGTTGAAGACAGTATTCTCGACATACATCCAGCAAACAATTACTTCTTCTACACCTCACCCGATTCCCTTGTGCAGCCTCAGATCGCATCGATCAGGGTTTTTCAGGATGACGATATTGCAGCCAATAACGAGGAAACCGGGGCGGTCGAGGGGGCATGGTTCATTGAAGGAGGGGATACCGGAACCGGTAACTGGGATGAACTTCAGCCCGGCCCTGATCTGGACTACGTTCTGGTCGATTCAGCCACAACCATCCGTTTTATCAGGCCTGTCAACAACAATTACAGGATAGGCATCTGGATGGTCACCACAGAGGGTGACACAATCGGTAATGCCACTGCTGGTACGGATTGGAATCTGAAACTGATAAAACAGATCAATCCCCTGCCAGACTATCCAACCTGGAGTTACGAATTGCGGAACAGATACTTCCTTGGGGCAAACAACATAGTTCGGGAGAGCTTCAACTGCAGCATCTACCTTGACAGGTCGGGAGAGGATCCTGTCCAGAGTCAGGATGGAATTCCCTTTATTGAACTTCTTGGACTTGATACAAATGGAGATGGTTCTCTAGCGGACGAGGAGAGTGCGGTTGACTGGGATAACGGATTTCTGGTGTTCCCGAAGATCAGGCCCTTCACTGATCCGATACTGGATGTTACGAACCCGGTTGTTTACAATGAAAATAACCCTCTCCCGACTCAAAGCAAGTACTTCATAGAAGTGAGCTATAGGGCGGCATCGACCACATATTCACTCGGACGGATGGGGATAATACCCGGCAGTGAAAAGGTTACACTTACAGTAGCGGGAAGTACCAACACACTGGTCAAGGACGTGGATTATACGATCATATACGAAATTGGGCTGCTGACCCTTATGGGAGAGGCCGCTGAGGACGCCCAGAATCCCAGCAACACACTACGCGTCACATTCGAATACCTTCCCCTTTTCGCCGCTCAGAAGAAGACACTGATAGGAGCCAGGGCTGTTTACGGTATCGGATCGGATTCATGGCTGGGAGCTACGGTGATGTTCGAGAGCGCCAGCACCCCCGGCGACAGACCCAGGGTAGGTGAAGAATCCACAAGAACAATGGTAGCCGATATTGACGCGCATTTGGAAACAGAGCCAGAATTCCTTACAGATTTCGCGAATATGATTCCCGGGATCAACACTGAAGCTCAAAGCAATGCGACCATTTCCGGTGAAATAGCCATGAGTTTTCCCAACCCCAATGTCGATGGTGAAGCATATATCGACGATATGGAGGGCACTGAAACGGCCTTCCCTGTGGGGCAGAGCAGATCTGCATGGCACCTTTCAAGTACTCCCGATCCTTCTGCTTCCCAGGACAACCCTGTGGGAGAAATCCGCTGGTACAATACATACAGAAGGTGGAAACTTGAAGACATCGTGCCGAATGTAACAGGAAGTCAGGAAGATAATTATGTGAACAATGTACTGGAACTATATTTCCAGCCGGAGGATGACAGCGAATATTCGTGGGGCGGCATTCAAAGGTGCATGGACAAGTACGGGCTGGATTTTTCAAGGAAGACTCATATCAGAATGTACATCAGAGTTACAGGTTCAGCTCAGAGCGGAAACATCTGTCTGGACCTGGGCGAGCGGATAGACGAGGATTCCTACTGGCTCGAGAGAACGGCAGGCGAACTTGTCAGAAGGGCCAATGGTGAACTTGACACAGAGGATCTTAACACCGACGGTATCCTGTCGAACGATGAGGACACAGGACTGGACAATCTCTGGGATAATGAGGAGAATCCTCCCGAGGGCGGCGATCCCAATATGGATAACTACCATTACGACGGGAACGATCCTCCATCCGTAAGATACGACAGGATAAACGGTGCGCAGGATAACAATCTTCTTGATACAGAAGATCTAAACCGAAATGGAATACTTGATCGGTCCAATTCGTTCTTCCGTATAAACATACCCATTGATGATCCGGATTATATAGTATCCGGACCAAATGCGAATGGATGGATGCTAATAGAGATCCCGCTGGAGGATACTTCGGTAGTTTCTGTACCCGGGTTTGTAACGGGTACACCCACGTGGGAGAAGATAAGCTACGCGAGGCTGTGGATGGATGGTTTTGCAGATGCTGATACTGTGCAGATATATGACCTTGAGGTAGTGGGAAACAGGTGGGAGGAGACAGGTGTATTACTTGTTGATTCAACAGGTACGCCTGTACTGGCATCGGAAAAATTGTACGTTTCCACGGTTAACAACAAAGATAATCTTGATTACGCCAACAATCCCCCTCCAGGTGTGGATCCGGGGGAGGATGAGTACGGTGACCCAAGGCTTGAACAGTCCCTCGCTCTGGAAGCCGAGAATATAGAAGGGGGGCATTACGGACTGGCAACCCAGGGTTTCTACAGCGGAGAGGATTATACTGGTTACAAGCAGATTCGATTCCTTGTACACGGTGAAGAACAGTACGATTCAGAGCTTGTTTACAGGCTGGGGACCGACAGCCTTAATTATTACGAGATAGGAGTCGGTATAGAACCGGGCTGGCAGATAGTAGAAGTGAAGCTTGATGATCTTGTTAATCTGAAGGCCAGGAAGGATGAATCTGAACTGGAGTACATGAAGGAAGGTAATCTGGCTGTATTGGGTTCTCCCAATTTTGCCAGGATCATGGAGATGAGCCTTGGACTGCAAAACAACTCAGAGACTCCGCTGAATACCTCGGTATGGGTTGATGATATTACACTGAACCAGCCATGGAGCAACACTGGAACGGCACACCGGGTGACGGTGGGTGTTGATATAGCCGATCTTCTATCCTTAAGCGGTGACTACAGAGAGATAGATTCCGACTTTCACGGGCTGGGAAGCAGTTCCGGGCAGGGATACATGAAAACTATTTATAACGCAGGGGCAACGATGTATCTCAACCGTTTTACGCCGCCCCTCTGGGCACTTTACGCCCCGGCTAATTTCGCATGGTCGCTTGATATCTCCAGACCCGTATTTCAGTCTGGCTCCGATTTCCGCCTCAGCGATGATGAATCATGGGACGAGCGGACGCAGACTAGAAGTTGGAGTACTGGTTTTCAGCTCAGAAAGAACAGTTCGGCTGAATCATTGGTTGGCAGGTATTTTATCGATCCATTCCGGTTTACACATACCTATTCCAGAGGATACGGTATGACACCCTCAACCAGGGATACATCAAGCACAGCTGAGGGGGCGCTGTCGTACGATATGAACTCCGGACGAATGCAGCTTCTGGATCTTCCGGTTATTGATTATTTCAGGATCAGGCCCACCAGGGTGAGCTGGTCCCTTTCGCGCAGGAACAACTGGAACACCAGGTGGAGCTTTGTCAATGATGATACCGTACAGACCCGGATCACTATATTGAGAACTCTGTCCTCCAACGGTGCAATTACTTTCAACCCCTGGAAGGGATTGTCCGCGAGCGGTTCCCTTGGCCTTGTCAGAGATCTTCTGTACCCCTGGGAGGGAAATGCGGGAATTAACGTCGGACGGGAGATATCAAGGAATCAAAGTATCAGTGTTTCCCAGGATATTAATCTGTTTGATTATCTGAACCCCAGATTCTCTTTTGATTCCCATTACGGGCAGTCAAGGCTTGCTCCGCACACACTGTCAGGGGCAGATTCTCTGGGACTGCCAGGGTATTCGGTTTCAGCCACCAGGAGAGTAAATGTCAGGATAGGACTTGTTCATACCATACGAAGCCTTGCGAGGTTGCGTGATGAAAGGCTTGATGAGGAGGCTGAATCGGGAAGTCCGAGATGGTTACTGATAAAGCTCGAACGATGGGCTAACATGATCAATGATCCGAGTGTTACCTATTCGGAAACCGAAGGCAGCGAGTATCGGGATATGTACTTCATTCCCGACTGGCGATACCAGACGGGTTTTGATCCGGTGCTGGATGACGTGATTCCGTGGGACAGGACAAAAGGATGGAACCTTCAGGTCTCAGGAGGATTCAGACCGGTATCGACAATGTCTGTCAGGCTGGAGTACAGGTCATCCGAGAACAGGAATCTTTATTCCGGGTTCTGGAACAATCAGAGATCGAAGACATGGCCCTCGATTTCCCTATCCTGGTCCGGATTGAACAGGCTCGCGGGTCTGAGTAATATTATAAGAACGGGTACTGTCAATTCCGGGTACAGCATTGAGACAACTGAAAGTGGAAGATATGAAAGTGATGTTTATATTCCGACTACGGAAACGAAGAAAACCAATTGGACGCCACTCTTCAATATAAGCTTCACACTTCTGAACGATGTACAGATTTCTCTCAGCGACAACTTGACCAATACAGTAATGCAGAGCTTCACCGGCACGCAGGCAAAAACGGAAAGCAGCAACAACAACCTTAAATTCCGTATTCAGTACTCATTCAGTTCTCCGGGCGGCTTTGCCATACCGTTTCCGCTTATTGACAGGCTTCGGATAAGTTTCCGGAGCGACCTTACAACGAGCCTCAATATAACCAGGTCGAGTACCAGGAGTGAGCTTCTGGGAAGTACAGTTGGGGTGCAGCTTCAGACCGACAGAGAGGAATGGCGGATTGAACCTGCACTGAATTACGATTTCGGTATGGTAACTGCAGGGCTTACGGGTATTTTCGGCTGGAAAACCGATAAAGTTAATTCTCAGTATGACCAGCGGGATATAGGTATGAACATCTGGGTGACAATCAATTTCTAAAATCCCATTTCTGAGATCCCGACGTTGAACTGTCTGGTCATTTACAATATTTATGTATATGCTCATTGTTGTTGGAACAGGACAATACACCTTTAATTGGAATGTACAATAAATCATGAGCAGGTATAATAACAGCAGTGTTCCTCGTTCGATCAGGTGTAAGTTAATTTGGAGGTTTAATGAACATTAAGATCGGTCAGCTCCTTCTGAATTCCGGCATTATTTCAAACAGGCAGCTTGAAGAGGCTCTCAGTAGACAGAGTGAAGATAATAACAGACTGGGATACCATCTGGTGCAAATTCAGGCCATTTCTGAAGCTGATCTTAATAAATTTCTTGAAAGACAACAGAGTATTGAGAGTTCAAATCTCGATAAAGTAGATATCGAAGAAGATGTAATTAACCTTATAACAGGTGATATCGCCAGAAGGTATGAAGTTATTCCCATCAGCAGAGAGGGCAGAAAACTGATTGTAGCCATGACCGATCCAAACAACCTCTTTGCGATTGATGACCTCAGGTTCTCACTGGGAATGGATATAGAACCTCATATATGTGCCTCAAGTATGATAAAAAGAGCTCTGTCAAAATTTTATGCGGAATCCGAAGCCATCGTACCGATTGATGAAAGCAATAAGAAAAAGGGCAACAGTATACATACTTCTCTTGCAGATATTGATGACGAGGGTATAGCTACGGATACGGACATGCTTATCGGTGACGAAGTGTTTGAATCCATGATCATCCAGGAGGATGAAGAAGAGGATATAGAGGAGGAAGACCTTGATTTCGAAATTGCGGATTCTCCAGTAGTCAAGCTGGTAAACAGCCTTATCGCGGATGCTGTAAGGAGGAGAGCCAGTGATATTCACTTCGAACCTTTTGAGAGATTCGTAAGGGTAAGGTTCAGAATCGACGGTGTTCTTCATGAAGTCATGCGCCCCAGCAGGAAGTACAGATCGGCGATGGTCAGCCGTCTTAAAATACTGGGTGGAATGAATATTGCCGAGCATCATCTTCCTCAGGACGGAAGGCAGAAGATACTGGTAGGCAATAGATTTGTTGACCTCAGACTTGCGACCCTGCCTACACTTTTCGGCGAGAAGGTTGAAGTAAGGCTCCTGGACCGCAGCGCCGTTATTCTTGACCTTGAAAAACTCGGATTCGAAGAGGAGCCTCTCAAGGAATTCAGAAGGGGTATTAAAAGACCATTCGGGATAGTCCTTGTTACCGGACCCACCGGATGCGGTAAAACAACCACGCTGTATTCCGCCATTACCGAGCTTAACGATATCGGCGTGAACATAATGACAGCTGAGAACCCGGTTGAGTTCAATCTCAAGGGAATAAACCAGGTCCAGATGAATTCCGATGTCGGATTGACTTTCGCCAACGCCCTCAGAGCATACCTCAGGCAGGATCCTGATATAATCATGGTTGGAGAAATAAGGGATAAGGAAACCTGTGAGATCGCTATAAGAGCCGCTCTGACCGGTCACCTGGTGCTTTCAACTACCCATACCAACGATGCTCCAAGCACCATCAACAGGCTGATTGACATGGGTACTGAACCCTTCATGCTCAGCACATCAGTGGTTTGCATAGCCTCTCAGAGACTTATCCGAAAGATATGTCCCAAATGCAAGACTCAGATACATGTTCCCGATGATGTCTTTGTTGAAGCTGGAATTGACCCTGAACGGTTCAGAAATATCAAATTGTACGAAGGTATGGGCTGTTCATACTGCACCAATACAGGTTACAAGGGCAGAATGGGTATTTTCGAAGTTATGCGTATTGACGATGACATAAGGCGGCTGATAGAGGCAGATGCCAGCAGCATAGAGATCGAAAAAGCAGCATTGGAAAAGGGTATGATAAATCTCAGGGAATCTGCTATCAGGAAGCTGGAAGCCGGGCTTACTACGTTCGATGAAGTTCTAAGGGAAACAATTGCGAACTCTTAACGGAGGGTATTTTGCTTAGCAGACTGGCTATGATGCTTCTGGAATCCGGAATGGTCACGCAGGATGATATTGACCAGATTACCAGCACGTACGGTCCCGGCGAAATTGAGATTGCGGACCAGCTGGTTGCGATGGGTATAGTACCCGAAGACCTTATCACCGAATTCCTGGCCGAAATATATTCTGTTAAGCCGGTGTTTCTTAATGAACTTGAGCTTGATCAAGCTCTTGCACAATCACTCCCGGATGAAACTGCGCGAAAATACCTTCTAGTTCCATTTAAGGAAGACAAGGATTACTTCTACATCGGAATGGGGTCGCCGGGGGATCTGTACGCAGTTGATGATGTTAAGTTCGCTGTAGGAAAAGAAGTAATCGTCTATGCTTCAGCTCCGTCTGCGGTCAGAAGAGCGCAGAATGACCTTTACGGCAAGCAGGATGCCCTCGTATCGGTGAAAGACCATCTGGATGACTATGAGGAAGAACTTGATGATCTGGAAGTAGTGCAAACTCTTGGTTACGAAGATGAAGAAGAGGAATATGAGGATAGCAATCTCGATGATGAATACTCACATGTTATGGAAGGCCCCATAGTTGGTTTTGTAAATGCGATCATCGCCAAAGCTGTACGTACCGAAGTCAGTGATATTCATATAGAACCTTACGAGAAATATCTCCGGATAAGATACAGGCGCGACGGTAAGTGTTTCGTGGTCAGAAAGCTTCCCAAGAAAGTGCAGCCTCAGATCTTAAGCAGATTGAAAATAATGGCGAATATGAATATAGCGGAGAGAAGAAAAACACAGGATGGGCGCATCAAGGCAATGATCGATGGAAGATCAATCGACTTCCGCGTCAGTGCGGTTCCTACGGTTAACGGCGAGAAGATCGTGCTGCGTATACTTGACAGGGGCAGCCTAGAATTTGACCTGAAGGAACTTGGTTTTCCAGAAGATGCGTTAAAAGTATTCATGCGGGGGGTCAGCTCTCCATACGGTATTGTTCTGGTTACCGGCCCAACAGGAAGCGGCAAGACAACGACTCTTTATTCTGCTCTCAGTGCGCTGAATACGGATAACAGGAACATTCATACCGCTGAAGAACCGGTGGAATACAGTATTGAAGGCTTAACTCAGACACAGATAGATTTCAGTATGGGATACGACTTTGCTTCAGCTTTAAGGGCAATCCTCCGGCAGGACCCCAACATAATCATGATAGGTGAAATAAGAGATCTGGAGACAGCCAGCATCGCGATAAAGGCCGCGCTTACCGGTCATCTTGTTTTCTCCACGATACATACCAACGATGCTCCGAGTACAGTGAACAGATTGATTGATATAGGTATAAAACCATTCCTGGTAGCATCAGCGGTTCGAACTATCATGGCCCAGAGACTTGTCAGAAAAATCTGTGAAAACTGTAAAACACCCCATGAGTATTCAGATGATGAATATCTGGCAGCGGGGGTTGACCCTGCTGAAATGGCTGGACATACAACATATATAGGTAAAGGATGCAGTAAATGTGGTGGCTCCGGTTGTAGAGGAAGAATAGGTCTTTACGAAGTGCTTCCAATTGATAAGAATATAAAACAGGCTATAATTGAAAGGGTCACTGCAGGTCAGTTACGGGTTTTGGGTGTAAGAAACGGAATGAGGACACTTAGAATGGATGCTGTTGCGAAGCTGAAGGCAGGTATCACAACACTTGATGAGGTTATCAAGATAGTTGAGGATGACCTGGAAGTGAAAAAAGCTATGGAGGAATTGAAGGGTGAAATAGCTCAGCAGCAAACAGAGGAAGGACATTCGGCATAATATGATTATTAAAACTCTGTTAAAGGAAATGATGGAAAGACGGGCCACCGATCTTCATCTTACAGTTGGAACACCTCCTGTTGTCAGGATAGATGGTGAACTGGAAAGAATGGAGTACGACCCTCTTACAGCACAGGATACACAGAACCTCGTCTACAGCCTTTTAAAGGATGAACAGAAAAAGAGGTTCGAGCTTGAAAAAGAGCTTGACTTTGCCTTCGGGATAAAAGGACTCTCAAGGTTCAGAGCCAACGTATTTTTTCAGAGGGGCTGCATTGCCAGTGCCATCAGGTCCATTCCCCATGAGATACTTTCATTCGATGAACTCGGACTTCCACATGCTGTAGAAACTTTTTCGGAAAAACGGCAGGGGCTGATCCTTGTTACCGGTCCGACAGGATGCGGCAAATCCACTACACTTGCCTCAATAATCAGGAAGATCAACGCGACAAGGCATTGTCATATAATCACCATAGAAGATCCCATAGAATACGTACACCATCATGATAAAGGTATCATTAATCAGAGGGAGATAGGACAGGATACAAAGTCCTATGGAAATTCATTGCGATATGTACTCAGGCAGGATCCCGATGTAGTACTGATTGGTGAGATGAGGGATATGGAAACAATGCAGGTAGCCCTGAACATCGCTGAAACAGGCCACCTTACAATGGCCACACTGCACACTAACTCCACCTACGAATCCATCAACAGGATTATCGACTCCTTTCCAGCTGCAAGCCAGGACCAGGTCAGAAGCCAGTTATCATTTGTAACAATAGGCGTTCTTACGCAGCAGCTGGTTCCAAAGGCCAGAGGAACGGGGAGGGCGCTGGCTGCGGAGGTTCTCGTCTGTAATCCTGCAGTCAAGGCAACGATTCGCCAGGATAAGCTTCACCAGATATACGGACTTATGCAGGCCGGGCACAAACATGGTATGAGAACTATGAACCAGTCTTTATTTGAGCTTTTCAAGAAGAAGGAAATAACAAGAGAGGTTGCCCTGGAACGTTCCCACGATATTGGGGAACTTGAACAGATGATAGCAACCGGCAGAGAGATTATTTAGCGATAGGAGGCGAAAATGCCTGAGTTCAATTGGGAAGGAACAAACAGAGCCGGCAGAATGATGTCGGGAAAGATTTCTGCTAAAAAAAAGGCAGAAGCGCAAGAACTCCTCACTCAAAGAGGGGTGAATGTAACCAAGATCAAGGGCAAAGGGTTCGATATACAAACCTTTGGTGTTATAGGAACGGGCGTCAAGGAAAAGGAACTGGCTACATTCACACGGCAGTTCGCTGTGATGATCAACGCAGGACTTCCTCTGGTCAAATGTCTTCAGATACTCAGTCAACAGCAGGATAACAAGATTTTTGCGGAAATTATCGAAGATGTTACAGCGGATGTGGAAAAGGGAGGAACGCTGGCGGATGCCCTGGGTCAGCACAATAAAGTATTCTCCGATCTCTATGTGAATATGGTCGCTGCGGGTGAGCAGGGCGGTATTCTGGATACAATCCTTGACAGGCTTTCCATACACCTTGAGAAATCAACCGCTCTCAAGAGTAAAATAAAAACAGCCATGATGTATCCAGTGGTTGTTCTGATGGTAGTTGTCCTGGTCGTAATGGCTCTATTGTTGTTCGTAATACCGATTTTCGAGCAGATGTTTGCTGACATGGGCGGCGAATTACCCGGACCAACTCAGTTCGTTGTAGGTCTTTCCGAATTCGTTCAGAAAAACATCATTCTTATTCTGATAGGTTTTGCTGCGATCATTACCGGCTACAAGATGTACTACAAAACTAAAAACGGTGAGAAAGTTATCGATGCAATCAAGCTTAAATTACCCATCGTCGGTATTATGCTGCGAAAAATGGCAATCGCCCGTTTCTCAAGAACTCTGGGTACACTTATATCAAGTGGTGTATCCATACTTGATGGTCTGAGCATCACATCGAAAACCTCTGGTAACAGGGTAGTAGCGGACGCGATCATGGAAGCGCGGACCAGTATCTCCGGAGGTGAGAATATCTCCAATCCGCTGCAGGCTTCCGGTGTTTTCCCGGGCATGGTGACACAGATGATAGCTGTCGGCGAAGAGACCGGCGGAATCGATACTATGCTCATGAAAATCGCTGATTTCTACGAACAGGAAGTTGATACGTCTGTAGCAGGCCTTACGGCAGTACTCGAACCGGTCATGATCGTGATTCTGGGTGGAATAGTTGGTGGTATTGTTATTGCCATGTACCTTCCGATTTTCGATCTTATTGGAACAGTGGGAGCGGATTAACCGTAAGTTCAGTGCCGTACCTGCTGATATCTGGTACGAGGATAGAATATGCATAGAAGCATATTAACAATGACGCGCCGCACCTGGCTTCAGGTGGGGCGCCTTATTGTATTCGGTCTTTTCATACTTTTCGGTGTTCTGTTTCTGGGATGGTCCAGGGTGGGTATACTCTACTCCTCTGTAGGCGTTGCTGTAATCGTTACAGTTGCAGCAGATATATTTTTCAGAAAAACCTTTCGGGAAAGCGAATGGCAGCTCTGGGTAATATTCACACTGGATTCGATTCTGGCCTCAGTGCTGATTCGAATGGCCGGCGGCTTCGACGGCCCCTTAACCGCTTTATTCTTTATTCATACCTTTCTTGCAGGTGTATACCTGGGCATACACGGCGGAGTAGTGATAGCAGCCCTGGATTCTCTGATGGTCGCCTCCCTGGCTTTCATTACCATATCAGGAGTGTTTGATTACAGTCCCACCGGGAGTTCTCTGGGAAAGCTGTTGAATACTTTGCCATCGCATGTGACTTTTCAGTACGCTCTCCTGTTTGTAATGATATACGCAGGATTCCTTACAATAACAGGTCTTGTTTCAGGTTATCTTTCACAGCATCTGTTGTTCGAAAAGGGAAGGGCTGATGGTATCCTCAGACAACTGAGGGAAGCCAGGACCATGTCCCGGGAAATACTTGAAAGCCTTTCAGACGGCATACTCGTAATAGACAATTCCGGCGTTCCGGTAAGTATAAACAACGCAGGGCTTAAGATTCTTTCCATGGGTGATAACTGGAAGGAAAGGGTTATTAACACCGACATCTATACAATGCTGAGGGAATTTCAGCTTTCCGAAGGAATGCCTTCGGTCATAGAGGTAAGTATAAACGATGAAATCCTGGAATGTCGAATGGGTACATTTCTCGATCATGAAGGCAACGCGTCTGGTGCACTTATGGCCGTAACAGATATTACAGAAACCTTCGAACTTAAAAGGCAGCTTCAGGAGCAGGAGAAGCTGGCGGCGATAGGCAGGCTTTCAAGCACCATGGCGCATGAAATAAGAAATCCTCTGGCATCCATGAGCGGAGCGGCTCATATTCTCAAGATGGGAACACTGGACTGGAAGAAAACGGACAGAATGACCAATCTGATAAGCCATCAGGCAAAGAGGATATCGGAGATAATAGAGGGTTACCTTGAGCTTTCAAGAAAAAATACCGTATCCTACACGAATCCTGTATCACTGGAAGCAGTAGCGATGGAAGCCATTGAAGTCGCAAAACAGGGTTTTGCATCGCAAACCATGATAGAATCTCACATTGAAGGTAATTTTATTGTATTCGGTAATCAGGCCAGGCTGGTTCAGCTGCTTACGAACATCATGCGTAACAGTGCTGAAGTCCTTAAGAATTCCCCGGATGGTAGAATTACTGTTTCCCTTGTTAATTCACCTGTGGATGGTATGGTTGAACTCAATGTACATGATAACGGGCCCGGAATCCCCGATGAGGTTCTGGTACAGATGTTCGACCCGTTCTTTACTACAAAGGAAGAGGGAACGGGACTCGGTCTTTTTGTAGCTCGTAAAGTAGCTCGTGACCATCGGGGTAGAATAGATATAGATTCAGGACCGGGAGAAGGAACTACAGTCAGTGTAAGCATTCCGATAGCTCCACCCGATACCGTTGCAGCTGAAGCTGGAGGAAAATAGTGAGCAGACCTATTTCGGTAATGATAGTTGATGATGAGAAGCCCATGCTGGAATGGCTTTCCATCCTTCTCGAAGAACATGGTTACGATGTCTCGTGCTGTTCAACCGGTGAACAGGCATTGGAAGCCGGACTGAAATCCATGCCGGATATACTGGTTGTTGATGTTAAAATGCCTGGAATAAGTGGTTTCGAAGTTCTTTCGCAGCTCCAGGAAAAATCTCCTGGTCTTATCGGTATAATAATGACAGCATTCTCAAGTGTGGATTCCGCGGTTAAAGCAATGAGAGAGGGAGCGACAGATTACCTTGTGAAACCATTCGAAGTTGATCAGCTTCTTATTGCCATAGAGAAAGCCCTCAGTGAAAGGGAGCTTAAAAGGGAGAACAGGGAACTTAAGAAGAAAGTCCGGTCAAAATACTCCATTGAGGGAATAATCGGAAAATCTAAACCCATTGTAGAACTGCTTAAGAAAGTAAGGATGGTGGCTGACAAGGACAGTACAGTTCTTATAACCGGTGAAAGCGGAACTGGCAAGGAGCTTATAGCAAGGGCCTTACACAGCATAAGCTCCAGGTCTGACCAACCTTTCCTTGGAGTGAGCTGCGGCAGTTTTTCCAGAAATCTTCTCGAAAGTGAACTCTTCGGTCATGAAAAAGGTTCGTTCACAGGTGCATACAAAGAAAAGGAGGGTCTCCTTGTAGCTGCAAGGGAAGGCACGTTCT
>JAUVLV010000050.1 GCA_030600545.1 Candidatus Aegiribacteria sp.
GAAAGATGACTTGCAGTCTCCATAAACGCTGTAGGCAAACCCCACGCTAAAAAAAAGCCCTGTTATACCGGCCAGAGAAAGCCAGTAAAGGACTGCAATGACCTTTCTCTTCATCGGATATGTTCCTCATTCAGGGATGTATCTTCAGCCATGGTGCGAATCCTTCTGAATAGCGGGTCTCCCGCGTCGGAATAGCCGAGGAAGTATTCGTACCCACCCTCAACTCCGGTAAAGGTTACTTCGCGGCAACCCTGCCTGCCCGAAGGCTGGGAGATGAAATCAGCATGGAAATCGCTCTCGTAGTTCTCGTAAGTTCTCCATACGAGCCTGTAGCCTGAGGGTGTACCTTCAAACATGTAGAGATTACCTGCCCAGTAAATTACTCTTTCAGGATCGCTATCTCCGTTAAGCTCTACCGCCAGAGCCCTCCAGACTACAACTCCCACATCGTTATCCATCTTCTGCTCCAGCTGATGAGGATCGAGATCAATCTCCACCTGGGCCAGCGGCTCATTTGAACCGGAAGTCAGCAGCACAGGATATGTCCGGGACAGAGAATCCCTGGCTTCCACCAGATCGCTTACTGAAAGGAAGAATTCCCGGAATCCGGCCAGCCGTTCTTCCTCTTCCGCTATGTCCGGTTCGTTCCAGATACCTCCGGCGTAAAGCCCCTGCATCGCTTCATGGCGATGACTTAAAACAGATTTCGAAATGTAAGCCATTTCCTTCCAGATGTTTATAAGAATTATCAGGTCTGATGGGAGATCGGAAAACCCTGTTTCAGCCCTCTCTTTAATGATCTGGTATTTCCCTGCTCTTCTTATATTGCTCATAGCCAGAACGGAATAGCTATCCTGTTGAAGGTCAAGGATGAAATCGCGGAAATCAGTGCCCGATTCAACTGCGGCATTAAGGGATGCGTAGCTTTGGACTGAATCCATAACACAGTCATCGTATAGCATCCTTACAACGTGCATCTCCCTTCTGACCTGCGGGTATAAAAGCACTAGATCCGCCAGTTGCTCGATCGTAAGTGAATCCTCGATATTCTGGGGCAGCTCAATTCCGAACCCATCGATAAGCCAGGCGTCATCGGAAAGTAAAAAATCGATCCGGTTTATTGCGGGCATTTCCATTCTTCTGATGGTGCAGTAGTAGGAAGTTCTTCTGCCTTCTAAGTTTTCCTGAATTGCGTTCAGGCGGCCACCTGCGTCAAATGCTCTCCATCTTCCGAAGATCTGCTGAGGGGAAAGGCTGTCAATTGGAAGTGAATCAGCGAATTCCCTGGTAATGAGTTCGAAGCAGCTGGGATTATTCATTCCAAGTCTGTTTGAAAAATCAAGAGCCACTTCCATGGGGCTATCGGGTAATACTATTACTGAATCGCTGACATCGAGAACAACGCTATTAACGGTATCCGCATTTTCGGGAGCAGGCTCATTTCCACAGGCAGAAACCAGCAAAGCGGCTGCAAGAATCCTGATTGATACCGGTTTTTTCATTCTACCCCCAGTGTAACTTTCAGCATTTCCTCCGGAGTTGTAATCCCGTCGCGAACCTTTGAAAGAGTATTCGAATGCAGGGTTGTCATTCCCTGTTTCACCGCTGTCCTGCGGATATCATCGATGGATGCCCCGTTCATAACCGTATTACGTATCTCCTCGGTCATTTCAAGAACTTCAAACACTGCAATGCGCCCCTTGTAACCGGTATTGCGGCAGTTCCTGCAACCCTTGCCTCTCTTCAGGGCAACCCCTTCCTCAAGACCTATGGATTCACGCAGCGATCGCGAGGGAACGTATTCCTCGCTGCATTTTTCACATACTTTTCTTACGAGCCTCTGCGCTACCACTGCTACAAGGGTCGTGGAGAGAAGATACGGCTGTACTCCCATGTCTATCAATCTTATGGCAGCGGAAGCGGAATCGTTAGTGTGCAGGGTGCTTAGAACCAGATGTCCTGTAAGGGCACATCTCATTGCGCTTTTAGCTGTTTCCTTATCGCGTATTTCCCCTACCATGATGATATCCGGATCCTGTCTGAGAATATACTTCAGTGATGTAGCAAAGGTCAGATCAATTGCCCGTTGAACGGCTATCTGATTGAATTCGTTGGTTACGAATTCAATAGGGTCTTCAATAGTGGTAATATTTTTCTCTTTGGTCGCCAGAGTAGTCAGTGATGAATAAAGTGTAGTAGTTTTGCCGCTGCCGGTTGGTCCTGTAACAAGAATAAGCCCGTTAGGCCTTCCGATGGCTTTTTTGTACTTGACCAGATCATCGTTATCAAAACCAAGCATTGTAAGGTCCTGCATCAGTAATGCGGGATCCAGAATTCTCAGAACTACTTTTTCGCCGAAAGCGACTGGAACAGTTGAAGCCCTTATCTCTACAGGCTTCCCCTCGAAGTGGGTTCTGAGCCTGCCGTCCTGCGGCCTCCTTTTCTCAGCGATATTCAGTCCGGATATCATCTTTATCCGTGACAGAATAGGCAGGTGGAGCTTCTTGGGAATTTTGTAGATATCGTGAAGGACTCCGTCTATCCTGAGCCTGACAACTGTTCCCTTTCTGTGAGGTTCAAGATGTATGTCACTTGCCCTTTCTTCAAAGGCATAGTGCAGAAGATGGTTTACAGCGTTAACAATTGGACGATCAGTAGGCTCGACTTTCTTATCTGTTTCGCTGGATATGTATCTCTCCAGATTGCCGAAATCCACTCCGTTCTTTGAACCCATCTCTTTTACAGCTGCGGTGATTGATCCATGCAGTCCGTAAAACTGCCGAATAACCCTTGCGATTTCAGATGGCCTCCCCACGTAAAGGTCAATATCCCTGCCCAGCATATGAATAAGATCCTCAAGCGGTCTTGTGTCTTCAAGATCACTTGTTGCTACCTTCAGAGAAAGATCGGAATCATCGAAAATCACAAGATGGTGTTTCTGTGCGAATGCCCCCGGCAGAAGATCTGTAACAACCTGATAATCAAGTTCAAGGGGATCAAGAACTTTATAGGGAAGTCCGGCAAGCCCGGCAAGGAACTTGTAAAGGAGTTCCTCGGGAACCAGTCCACGAGCAACCAGTATGCCCAGGATGTTATCATCGGTAACATCATCGTACCTGGATAGCCTTTCAAATCCATTATCCGACAAAATTCCGGCATCATGCAGATTCTTCGGAAGCATGCTCATATCTATATGTGGTATAGCTTTCATATCACTTCCCTGATAAGAGGTTCAGCAGGTTTATCCCATTCAGATGCGTCCAGGATTTTTCCCAATACTGTTTCCGCATCTTCCCTTGATTCGGCATGTACCAGCCCAAGTATATCACCTCCGGTGACATCTGTACCACCCGGGATAAGCTGTTCCCAGCCGACACTCGGTTTAATTATCTGGTTTATACTGTATCTTCCCCCTCCGAGGCTCCGAACTGCTTCTCCAATAGCGTAAGCGTTAATTCCATTCCAGTAACCCGAACGTGATGCCTTAACATCCATTTTCACAGGTGCTTCCCGGAGGGATGCAAAGGCTTCAAGATCACCTCCCTGGGCTTCTATCATAGTAACGAATTTACTCATTGCTGAACCGTTCGCTATCAGCAATTCGCAAAAATTGATTGCTGATTCGGTATCGGAATAACGGGATGGATAGGCCTGGCATAACATAGAAGCGGTAAGCCTTACCGACAATTCCCTTATATCATCGGGCCCCCTGCCTTCAAGAATGTCAAGCGATTCCTGGACTTCCAGAGCGTTGCCCGTTTTCATGCCAAGGGGATAATCCATAGATGTGATAAAGGCTTCCGTCTTTACACCTGCATCCCGCGAAATTGCTGCAAGTTCCCCGGCCAGTTCTTCCGCCTGAGAAAGATCTTTCATAAAAGCGCCTTTGCCAACCTTTACATCGAACACAAGTACATCGGTATTCTCAGCCAGTTTCTTGCATAATATGCTTGCGCTGATAAGGGGAATTGATGTGATGGTGGAAGTAGTATCCCGCAGGGCATAGAACCTCCTGTCAGCGGGGGCCAGTTCATTGGTCTGGCCGCTCATGGCGACTCCGTTTACCTCAACCAGTTCAATGAATTCAGTCAGAGGTAACTGAATGTTCATTCCGGGAATCGATTCCAGCTTATCCAGTGTACCCCCTGTGTGCCCCAGGCTTCTTCCGCTTATCATCGGTATTCTAAGCCCGGCCGCTGCAGCCAGCGGGGCAAGAATAAGTGATATTTTATCACCCACACCCCCGGTACTGTGTTTGTCAGCAAGAGGAGGACCGTCACTCCACTTGATAATGGTACCACTGTCCCTCATGGCAAGGGTAAGGGCAACGGTTTCATCCCTTTGCAGCCCTTTCATGTATGCGGCCATAAGCCAGGCCGCTGCCTGGTAATCAGGAATTTTTCCTGAACCTATGGCTGATGCAAATTCGTAGATATCGTCTCTGGGTATACTGATGCCATCTCTTGTAGCGGCGATAAGATCGGTGATCTTCATTTTATCTCTTCCAGATTAACCGTATCATAAGTATCAGTGCTATTACCAGAGAGGCTATTCCACCGATGAACATCCACTGTGCGTCCTGTTGCTGGAATACAATGGCCGCGACACCTGCGGCTCCAAAAAGGATTGTAAGTATCAAAAGAACAATGGTTGATTTTCTGGACTGCATATATTCCTCAATGTATTCACTTATGAACATCACGCCATCCGGCAGGTCAGGATGCCTGATCTCATCGAAACTGTTAATCCGTTTTTTTTTAAGAAGAGAAAGAATTTCCGCAGGATCTTTGAAAATGTACTCTTCACCGTAAGTTGTTGTAATTTCAAACGGCTTTTTTTGTTCGCCACCGGTGCCGTCATCTGCAATTTCTGCCGTATCCTCAGATGCGGCTTCTTCCATGGGTTCGGGACTGTCAGTTTCTGGAGGTTCCGTTCCTGCAGATCTTGAAGGTGGTTTTTCCGCCACGAGTGCGGCTTCTGTGGACCACAGTTCCTTCTCAAAATACCCGCACTCCATCACCAGTTGCCAGTCTTCTCCCCGGAATGAAACATAGGCTTCTTTTGGAACTCTTGATTCCTGAATCCATTTTTTCAGGTTATCTACGTTGCCCGGGATAAAGGTTCTGCCGTCAAAACGGAGCCTTAACGGTTTTTTCTCGGGGTCATCAGGCACCCATTCCCGCAGGTAGGGAGAAAGCTCCGGAGAAGCCTTGCCCAGTATTCCACCGGGAGGAGTCTTGGGACCTTCGATCTGAACATCAACAGATAGCCTGCCATCCTTTGCCCATTTGACTATTGAATCCCAGTCGGACGCAACGTAGATTTTCCCGCCCATCTTGATCTTCCACCAGTTTTCGGGATCAAGCAGAATGTTAAGCTCATTGTTGGCGGATACGGGTATCCATTTTTCCGTTCCAGCTATCCTGTAGCTGTCATCGATTGAAATTCTGTGTTCCCGCGCCCATCTGAAAAATATCTCTCTGTTGCCTGCCCTGTAAGTTTTTCCCTCATGCCTGAGTTCAACAGCCTTAATTTCACCCATATCAACCCCCTGCTATCGAGTTGTAAACATATTTAAAAGCATACTAGCAATAATACTCCCAATACGCATCTCTCACCAGCATTCGTTTCAAAGCTCACAGAAGACCTCAGCCATATGGCTGAACACAATCAAATCCGCCAGAGCCCGCGTGGCTGAGTCCGGATCGATCCAGCCCCTGTTTTCCGAGATGTTTATCAGTCTGTCCAGGTAGTTTTCCCAGTATCCCGGCACGCTGTTGTTTCTGAAGAATCTGTGGTATAGGGACGGACCCGGCAGTATTGAGACCAGATAGGCTACCTGTCTTGTTGAGAGCTCCCGAAAATCTCTGCTGAAATAGTATCGGGCAGCTTCCTGGAAACCGAATACATTCGGTCCCAGTTCTACAATGTTAGCGTAAATTTCGAGTATTCTGTTCTTGGAAAGATATACCTCCAGCCTCCAGGTCAGAAATACTTCCTGGATTTTCCTCGCGAAGGTTTTCTCCCTGCCGAGAAAGAGATTCCGGGCAAGCTGCATGGTTATCGTGGAGCCTCCCCTCGTAAACTCACCGCTTTGCATGTTCGCCCTTATGGAATTCCTGATATAATACTCACAGAAACCGTCATGAAAGCGAAACGTTGCATCTTCCGCGCATTTCAGCAGTCCTTCAAAGGATGGATGAAGTGAATCGAAAAGCACTAGCCCGGGATTCTCAAGTGTATCGAGATATATCCTCCTTCGGTTGCCCCAGCTGTCACGCATAAGGCATGATCCACTGTTCCTGAGCTGGCCGATTGAAATAGGGCTGGCCTGTACGCTCAGACCTGACACGTCTACCATTGCCTGAAAATCAGACTCGTCGGGGACTTCCCAGTCGAGCACCACGAGAATATCAAAGGAAGCTTCTCCACCCAGCTCAAGTCCTTCCAGGCTCCCGAGGAGTTCCGATGGAATAGATGATGTGATATCCTCTCCGGAAAGGGATTCGTTCCAGAGCTGCAGCATAAACCTTGTGTATCCATTGAACCTGCCGCTGAGATCAAAACTTACAGGCACGCTTCCGAAGACAACTGTACCCGAATCGATACTCACATCCCATGAGTTGACGCATACCGTACCATCGAATCTCAGTGCCGCAGCGGTATTTACAGTATCGTCAGCCAGACCGGGCGAGTATATACTGACAGACTCAAGCATTGCATCAACGGATACCCCAACAGTATCGAAATCAGTGAATTCCAGTGTGAAATATCCCGTGGGGTCGAAATCGATGTAGACGTCACCCAGAAGAGTCGTAGCCCGGACAACCAGGACATCTCTGACGTTTGAAAGATCGGTTGATAGACTTATTTCCGGTGAACCCGATGAATCATCCAGTTCAAAATACACCTCCGCCGATTCTCCATCAACTTCGGTTATCACCCCTTCTGCGGAAATATGATCGCTTCTGGATGCGGATACGCGACCTTCAAACGCAAAACCCTGGAGCATTTCCGGTATGATAATCAAACCTGCCGGAAGCCTGCTGCAGCGGAACCAGCTGATATGAATACTGTCTCTCTGTGAACCGATAAACACTTTTCCCGTACCCATTCCCCAGCTGCTTTCCGCCAGCAGTTTCAATGAATCTCCCGAAGAAACACCGGAAAAAGCACCTGATATTATCACAGTATCGGGATCACTTATTATTTCAAAGTTGTCGAATCTTCCCGGGGGGATGTTCATTTCGCTGGAAGGATTTTCATACGTACCGCTGCTTTGTTCGAACTTCCAGCTTCCAGTATGCACGAGAACACTATCAACCCGGGGATTGAAAGGGCTGCCGCTCAAGTATATAACGGCCCTCCGCAAAAACAGCCCCTTTTCGGGAAACCGGATATCCTCCAGCATAAGCACACCGGGTGCGATGGCGATATCCCCGATAGTGACTGAGGGATCAATCCGTCTGAGAGCTGAACGAACAGGCAGTGAAGCGATTGCGTCAATTCCGAAAAGTATGAACAGACTGGCTGAAATCGCTATAGCAGCAAATATCCCTGCTCTGAGCAGCCTGTTCATTCGGTTCAACTTTTACCGATTGTTCAAAGCCCGCGAAATTTCATCCAGGATCGATTCGGCTGCTCCGCGAGGATTCTCAGCTTGCGTAATCGGTCTTCCGACAACAAGAGAGGTTGCGCCTGCCATGATGGCATCAAATGGGGTTGCCGTACGTTTCTGGTCATCCTTCGATGTCCCGGAAGGCCTTACACCGGGCGTTACAATCAGAAAATCCTTACCTGTCGAATCTCTTACAGTAGCGGCTTCAAGGGGAGAACATACAACTCCGTGAATACCGGCTTCCCTGGCTGATACCGCCATCCGACTGACAAGATCCGCAGGTTTTCCATCGAAACCCAGAAAATCAAGATCCTTTGATGAAAGGCTTGTAAGAACCGTTACCGCGAGTATTCTGGTTTTCCCTTCTACAGCATCGGCAGCCGCTTTCATCATTTCGAATCCACCGGAAGCATGAACGTTAATGAGTTCAGGTTCAAAGCGGCACGCTGACCTTACCGCGCCGGCGACTGTAAAAGGTATGTCATGAAACTTCAGGTCAAGAAACATCGGAAAACCGGTTTCTCTGATTTTATCAAGGAGAAACGGCCCCTCTTTCACAAAAAGTTCAAGGCCGACTTTAAGCCCGACCGGCAGACCTTCCAGCTCTTCGAAAAGTGCTTTCATATTCGCTATCTCACGGCTTGTCACAGCTACGTATAATCTGGTCCCGCTCATTCTAACCGCCTTTTCAAATGCAGATACTTCTTGTATTCGATTTTTTGCATACTTCAGTCGATAACCATCAGCAGAACGTTCGCAGTACCGGCCTCAAGCATGCCCAGATCCTCTGCGGCTCCCCTCGAAAGGTCTATGATCCTGCCGCCGACGTATGGCCCCCTGTCGTTCACTCTGACCGTAACTTCCCGGTCATTGTCCAGGTTAAGCACACGGAGAACTGTATTAAAGGGAAGGGTAAGGTGGGCACAGGTAAGGGCGTACATGTCGAAAGTCTCCCCGTTTGCTGTCAGGTTTCCATGAAATCCCTCACCGTAATAGGAAGCCACGCCACGCTGCCGGAATCCCGCTGCAGTTCCCGCAGCGGTGATCCCCCCGGAACGATATACCGGGTTGGATTCGAGATAGCATCCTGACAGAACAAGAATGAATATGACAGGTAGGCTGAGCAGCAGTTTCACTGAGAGTCACTTTCAAGGAGCCTTACAACACCCTCTCTCAGTTCTCCGGCAGCATCCGGCCTTCTCATAAGCCATGTGCCCACCTGAACCATCACCGCCCCCGCAGCCAGCAGCTCCAGAACATCCTCGGGACAGCTTACGCCCCCGGAGGCCAGAACGGGAATATCAACCGCTTCACATGTTTTGTATACCCTTGCCACGGTCAGTGGAAGAAGGGCCGGTGAAGAATAACCGCCAACCTTCCGCTTAAGTGGAGCTCTGCCGGTCCTCCAGTTCATCTTCATGCCCAGGAAAGTATTGCAGACGGTCACACTGTCGGCTCCACCGGTTTCGGCAGCCTGCGCCGCTTCCGTTATGCTGCCCTCATTGGGAGTAAGTTTTACACTGAAGGGCCTGGAAGTAACCGAATTTACAAGTCTCGCGATCTCTTCAACAGTAGATGGCGATGCCCCGAAAACCATTCCGCCTGCGGCAACATTGGGACATGATACGTTAACTTCATATCCGAAGGGAACGGGGGAACGCTCGAGTTTTTCAATAACTGCGGGGAATTCTTCTACCGTTTCGCCAGCTACATTCACAATCAGAGGAATGGGAAGACTGTCGGCTTCCGGGAGTATTGTCTTTACAATTTCATCAACACCGGGATTGGCGAGTCCAATTGAATTCAGAAGGCCGAACTTTGTCTCAACTATTCTTGGAGGAGGATTCCCGGGAGTGGGTTTAAGTGTTGTCGCCTTTGATACGACAGCAGCAGCTCCATGCAGATTATTCTGCTCCATCAGTTCAAGGCCGAAACCGGCTGTCCCGGAGGCCAGAATTATCGGGGAATCAAATCTGCGACCCCAGAGTTCCCAGTAATATCTCATCGGTGAATCCCTTCCCACAGATCCCAGTTCACGGCCAGTGCAGGCAGTACGGGTCCATCGGTGCAACACTTCAGATAACCTCCATCAGCCCCGGGGATAGAGCAGCCTTCGCATGCCCCCCATCCGCACCCCATTCTGGCTTCAGCGGACACCTGAGTAACAGTCCGGGATTCAACAGGCATCATTTCTATTACGGCTTTCATCATGGCGATAGGGCCACAAAGGGCAATATTGCTGAATGAATCCCACAGTACCGTTTTAAGAAGATCTGTTACAAGGCCCTTCATGCCGGAGGAACCATCCTCGGTAATCGCTCTGGTCTTAATTCCGTCAATGGTCAGCAGCCTGTTCTTTGTTGCGGCTCCAAGAATCATCAATCCGCAGTCAATACTCGCCGCAAGCCCGGGAAATCCGGCAGCTCCCAGGCCACCCCCTATGAGCAGCCATTCTCCCGAATTGAGTTTGTAGCCATGACCGAGTGGGCCAAGCATCCTCAGCGATTGTCCCTCATCTGTTTCCGCAAGCGTTTTCGTTCCTCTACCAACAACTTCGAAGATGATCTCAATAGAATCTGTGGAACGGCTGCTTATAGTGAATGGCCTGCGTGTAACGGGAAACGGCCCGGAAGATACTTCTACCTGCACGAACCTGCCGGGTTCAGCTTTCCTGAGAAATCCTTCGGATACTTCGAATTCAAACCTGAATATGCCCGGTAGTATTTCTTCTTTTTCGGCGATCACTGCCTCCGAGTCGATCAGTATTATTCTCCTCCCTCTTCCTCGCCACCCAGTCTTTTCCGGGCAGTCCTGCCTAAATCGGTCTCAGGATAATCATCGACCAGATCTGTAAGGTAACTTTCAAGAATGCTGTCATCAATCCTGGCAGCCTCTCCCGCAGCGTACGATGCCCAGAGTATATCAGGCCTTATCATCCTGCCCCATGTTGATGAAAGAAGAGGATCAAGCATTTCCCACGCATTGGTGAATTCCATTGCCTCAATCAGTTCCCATGCTCTTTCAAGGATCACCGAAGGACGGGTTTGATATCCAGGCCCTCTCGGCAGCTTCAGTCTGTCTTCGATCTCAGTTGCTATGTCTCCTTCATCGCAAAGGGAATAGGCTTCCAGTATCAACGACATGGAAGAATCCTCATTGACGGGCAGGATATCAGAAAGTGTCACCAGGGCAATTGCTCTTTCCATGTCAGGTCCGTTGTTCGAAATATCAAGCAGTTCCGATACCGCTACTGTGTCTTCGTCTCCGTAGAGGTCCGTTCTCTTCTCAGATATCATCAACCTGCAAAGCCAGCTTTCATCTTCATTGCAACTGCTCAGCTCATTCGAATATTCCTCCAGCAGATCAAGGTCGCTTTTCCTATCCGCCGCCAGTCTTATCCAGAGATAATCTCCGCTTCTTCCTATAAGTTCCTCAAGGTCGTCCAGAGCATCTTCAATCCGGTTATCCTCTTCAAGGAGCAGTGCTCGCAGGTAGAGGCTTTCAGCACCATACTCTCTGTACCGGTCAAGGTCAGCAGCTGACCTGTAGGAAAGCATAGCTCCCGGGTAATCGCTGGATAATTCCCTTGCTTTCCCGTTCAGCAGAGCAATTACTGCCGTTTCCAGATCAGACCTGTATCCTGCAAGCAGCCTGTTAAGAACTTCAACAGCCAACTCAGGATTTTCCTCCTGTATATAGGCTTCCGCGGCAGTAGTAAGAGCCCGATAATAGCCATCTCCCCTGCCGAACATTTCCCCGGCGGACAGGGCAAGAACAGCTCCGCTGTCCGGCTGCCCGATTTGAATGTATGCACGCCCTTTTAATAGCGTAAGTTCAGCGGCAAGACTGTCATCATCGGGCAGTTCCAGGCTGTCCGCCACTCTCAGGGCAGTTTCAGTCTGCTGATTGAGCAAATAGGTTTCAATAAGATAAAGCCTTGATCGAATGAATAGTTTGTCGTCATCAGGCGAAACACTTTCAAATGATGCTATAGCATCGTTGAACCTTCCGACTTCAATGGCAGCAAGTCCTATGCCGGTGTTTGCCCTGTCACGGATATTCTGATCATCAGTCATTATTGCAGCAGATGAATAAGCCATCATCGCTTCTGTGAAATCGGATGTACCGCTGCCTGTGAGTGTCCGCCTGCCGGACTGCAGAAGAGCATCTCCCAGTAGAAGCTGGGCATCGTCTACCCAGCGGCTTTCAGAATACATCGCGAGAACCTTGGTCGCACCTGAAATAGCTTCATCAAGAAGAATCTCTTCCGATGAAACAGGATTATCGGGATTCAATCTGGCCAGTTCCAGGGCAGATTCATAGCTTTTTCTGGCGTTATAAAATGTATTGTAATAAGCGCATGAAAATCCCATGAGAACCATCAGGAGAAAAGACACCAGAATTACTGTTCTACGTAACAAATTCACCATCCCTGTAAATGAGTCTTCCTTTCCATACAGCTTCAACTCTGCCCTTCAGTATTCTGTCATGAAACGGTGTATTGGCTGATCTGGAAAACGAACCCTTTTCGGAAAGACGGTATTCAATCTCAGGATCGAAGAGAACACAGTCGGCTTTCATACCCGGGGTAAGCCCGGGGGCAGGTATACCGAGCACTCGCGCGGGGCCGCAGGTAAGGAGATTCAGTATACTGATAACAGGCATCTGAAGGCCGGTAAGAACCTCCAGTGTGACCGGGAGAAGAGTTTCGAGGCCGGTTATTCCAAAAGCGGCTTCGGAGATGGATCCATTCTTCCTGTGCGCGGAATGAGGTGCGTGGTCCGACGCAATAGCATCAACCATTCCCTCCTTCACCATTTCTCCGAGTCTGCTCATCTGTTCAAAGCTGCGAAGCGGTGGGTTCATTTTCGCCAGCGTTCCATGTTCCAAAAGTGCATTCTCGTTAAGAGCAATATGGTGGGGAGTAACATCAACGGTTACATTCGCGGAATTAAAGCACTCCTCTCTTGCCAGCTCAATACTTCTGGGCAGAGAAAGATGTGTCAGGTGAAGATGCCCCCGGGAATTCGACGCGATTTCCATGCACCTTGCAACATCGGCTGTTTCCGCCACATCGGGAATTCCTTTTACACCCAGTTTCCCGGACACCGACCCACTGTTCACATAACCTCCTGCAAGCTCTTTAACTTCGGGGTGTTCGATTATAACGCCGTCAAATTCATAGACCGTATCAAGTGCTTCCAGAAGTAACCCGGAGTTATACACAGGATCGCCATCGTCGGAAAAAGCGGATGCCCCTGCCTCATGAAGTTCGAAAAAGTTAACGGGTTCCCTTCCGGATCTTCCAATTGTAACACATGGAACAGGAACTACATCTGCAAGCCCGCAGCGTGCCGCTGATTTGTTCAGGTACGCAACGGATTCCGGTGTATCCATAGGTGGAACAGTATTCGGCATAACACCCACTGTGGTTATACCTCCCGCAATCGCCGCTTTCAGTCCTGTCTCTACGGTTTCTGAATCTTCGCCCCCGGGCTCCCTCAGATGCACATGCATATCAACAAGACCCGGGAATACCCATTTACCTGTGCCGTCTATCTCAATAGCATCCGGATGTTGCTGAAGCCGTGGCGCGGCAGCTTCTATCAAACCGGCTGATATCAGAAGATCTCCGATAAATTCCGTGTCCGATGCTGGATCCAGTATTCTGGCATTCCTAATTATGTATTTTTTCAGAGGTTTATCATCCCATCAATCCGAATAATCTACGCCGTCAGAGATTACTTCTTCCCGGTCCGGAGCGGTTTCAGCTGAATACTCAGACCTTACAGCCATAATTTTCCGTTCGGGAGTGGCATTCCAGTCACCCCTCTGAAGAATTCTATCGATAACTTTCGATCCGGTTCCATTTGAATTGAACGCTTCGAAAAATCTTAGAGCCCATGCTTCCGTTTCATCGATTATTCTGTTCCGGTAGTTCTCCGGAAGACTCATTATGCGATGGTGAAACGGGAGATTAGCTTTTTTGTAATTCCCGGAGTTACGCGGGTAATCCTGAGCGTCCGCCCATGCGACTATTTCCTCCCAGAGTTCCATAGGGATACCCTTGTCCGGTCTCTTGACATAACTTCCGTTCTTTATCACGGCATTTCCGCTCACAATATCCATTTCCAGTCCGAATACTATGTTCTGCCACAGTGTTCCCACATTGCCCTTATTGATACCGTATTCCTTGAAATGTCCCACCTTGTCAAGGGGAGTCCCGCTGATACCATGCTGGGCAATTACGCAGCCATACTTTGAGATGGCGCTGGCGATTTCACCGGTTCTTGCAAGATCGATCCCCTCACCCTCACCCTTGGAAGAATCGTAAGTGCCATGTTTGGAACCGTTTGAGATAGCAAGAAAATCGGGGAAAATACCCCAGCTGTTCAGGCCGCCTACAAAATATTCAGCTTCCTCAACAGTTGTCAGCACGCCGGCACCTTTTATTTCACCCACTTCAGCCTCAAGCCCTATGTAAGGCGGAATGTGCATTGCAAGGTCACGGGTGAATATGAAATTCTCGTAATCATGGTTATGGGAGGCATCGATGGCTACAGATGTCCATCCTCTTAATATAGCGTCAGGAACGGTTATAATCGATTCATCTCTGTCAGCTGGCGACTTGATGGCATAATGATCCATGTGAAGAGCGTAGACCACCCCATCACCAAGAATGCTTGAGTACTGCATGGCAAACCAGGGAAGATTCTTGAAGTTGACACCGGTGTAAGTGGCTTCCGACTTGGCAAGTTCAAGTACCACAAATGAATCAACTTCGTGTGCGGCTTTAAGAATTCCGAATGCGCTGAGCGGATTACGGATATTCGCCGCCATCACGATGGCGTTCTGCTCAATCCCGACAGCCGCAATATCCCTCATGCTTACAAGCGCGCACCTGCTGCCGGGAAGCGCTCCTGTAACGTTCAATGGTCTCAGATCAAGAAACCTGTTGTATTCACTGGTTTTATTCATTTTAGATCCTTTCATGTTTGACCAAGCCTTCCAAGAGTGTTAATATGCTTGAAACCGTGGCTGAGAGGTATGGTAATTTTGGATACCAGATTTCCGGGAAACAGAGCTACAAGGCTTTTACTTGCTATTATCGTATTATCGGTTCTGACAATACGTTTCGGCCTTGCTCCGGATTCTGCCGATATCAGGCAGGCCGGGGACATTCTGATACTTGCCGCTTCACTGCTGTATCTGATCGGAATACTTCTGCCTGTAAGTCTTGCTTCCATAAAGGATCGTCTCAGCGAGGAAAAGTGGCTGTTTCTCTTCTCATTCCTCTATATCCTGGCCCTGCTGGTCTTCGAGATCAAACTTCTTACTTCAGATGACATTCCCTCAACTATCGCGCTCAGGACAGTAGTAAGAATATCAATAGTGTACAGTATTTTATGTTCAGTCAGGGTGATGCTGGCTTCCTTCGGATCATGGGCTCTTAAACATCTGTCCCCCGCTGCGATACTTCCAGTCTCATTCGCTATTGTCATAGCCTTCGGCACTTTAATGCTGATGATGCCTGCCTCAACACCTCAGGGGAATATCGGATTTATTGATGCGGCATTTACTTCAACTTCCGCAACATGTGTTACCGGATTAATCGTGAGAGATACCGCCACCGATTTCACACTTTTCGGTCAGGTCATAATCCTGATACTCATTCAGGTAGGTGGTCTTGGTATCATGACCTTCGTGGCGTTCTTCGCTCTTTTCCTGGGTCAAAATACCGGTCTTCGTGAATCAACATCTCTTGTAAGGGTTATGGACAGTGATTTCGTAAGTGACCTGAAAAGGATAATGGGGTCGATTATAGGCTGGACATTGACCATTGAAACGGCTGGTGCTTTCATTCTCTATATCATCTGGGATGGCCAGCCTGTAGACTGGACAACCAACTTCAAGATATGGCAGTCGGTTTTTCACAGCATTTCAGCATTCTGCAATGCGGGATTCAGCCTGAATCCGGTTATGGCCGACTCCTCCACAGGTTTTTTCAGCAATCCCACCAATCTGGAAGGATTCGCCCATGTTCCCGAAATCGCAATTACGATTGGCAGCCTGATAGTACTTGGAGGTATCGGGTTCATGGTGCTGACTTCCCTTGGAATTCACATGATGCATAGAATGAAAACGGGAACAAGCAAACGGATGTCTGTCCAGATCAAGCTGGTACTATGGGTTACCGGTATATTGATTGTTGCAGGTATGGCTCTTTTCCTTATACTGGAATGGAACAATACTCTTGAGGGAATGACTTTCTCACAGAAGATAGCCAATGCATATCTCGGGTCTGTTACGCCAAGAACCGCAGGATTTAATACGGTTCCTACATCAATTATATCGCCGGCAATGTTATGGTTCTTCGTAGCATTGATGTTCATTGGTGCTTCTCCGGGCGGAACGGGAGGAGGAGTCAAAACAAGCACTGTCGGAGTGTTGTTCATGAGCGTTATATCCCTGATCAGGAATAAGCCGGCAACCGAGATTTACAAGCGCAGAATACCTTCACATGATATCAAACGAACAGCAGCATTACTTCTCCTGGGCGGTATGGCATTCACAATCTCGGCGGGACTTTTACTGATATCTGAGCAGAGCACGTCTTCTGGATATGGAACTTTTGATTACATTTTTGAATCGATGAGCGCATTCGGGACAGTTGGACTGTCCACAGGACCAACAGCTGATTTGACCTGGACGGGAAAGGTCATAATCATATTGACAATGTTCGTGGGCCGGATAGGTCCAGCGGCACTGGCAGCTGCAACCGGAAGAAGGAATGTTATGCGTTACGAATATCCTGAAACCCGTATCACAATAGGGTAGAGCGGAGAAGAGCTGTTTTGAAATCACAGAAATTTGCTGTAATCGGCCTGGGTTCTTTCGGGTTCAGCCTTGCGACAAAACTTGAGGATCTTGGCGCTGAGGTGCTGGCTATCGATAGGAGCGAACGGATTGTACAGGAAATCAGCAATTCCGTGTCCGCAGCAGTATCATTCGACTGCACCGATGAGAACATGCTTGAAGCACATGGTCTTGCCAGTATGGATCTTGTAATTGTAGCGATAGGTGAGGATTTCGGCTCCAATGTTCTGGTCACTAAAATATTAAAGGACATGAATCTTAAAGTTCACAGCAGAGCCACAAGCAACCGTGAGGCACGCATTCTGAAAGCTGTCGGAGCTGATTTTATTTACACGCCGGAACAGACGCAGGGTGTTACGGAAGCAAGGCGTCTGACACTTCAGGGTGTCGAATCATACCTTCCCCTCTCAGGGGGAATTGTATTCGCCCATGTAGAAGTTAAGGAAGCCATGGTTGGCAGAATGCTCCGGGATCTGGACATTCGGAAGGTTTTCGGTCTGAATATCGCTTATATCGGTCGTATGACCGAAGATGGAAGAAAATACAGAATTCCAAGACCGGACGATGTTTTCAGGGAAGATGATCATATTTTCATTATGGGAACACAGGATGACATAAAAAGATATCTTCAGAGCTGACTCGCTCCCGGAACTGAACGGTGTTCTATTTTTTCCCGATCAACTCGCTGAGACCTGCTGAATTCAGAGCATGACTCTGATCCTTGTTGGCATCTCTGAACAATTGCATGCAGGTTGCAGGGTTGTTGTGTTCCGCTGAAATGGCCTTTATCAGCAATACCAGCACATCCGGCAATCTCTGGGGATCGTCAAAGGAACCTTTCTGCTGCAAGCCCTCATCTGGAATAAAAACCAGTTTACCAAGCACAGGTTTTTCCTGCCGCAGTGTCCCGAAAACGTTGACTGACTGCATGAAGCAGTCGGACCACATTTCCATTAGAAGTACATACCATCGGTTGAATGCATTTATAAGAAGGGATATCTCATCAAGGCCTACTCCGGACAGGGAAAGCGTCTTCCCGGGATAAAAGTAGCCGGTTCCTCCGTTTCTTGCCTCATATTCAAGATATTCCCAGACTTCGGGACCATCAAGGGTTTTCTCGGGCATCCAGCCGATTTCGGCTTTACCTTCGATTATGGGAATCAGTGTGGTTATATTTTTTTTTACTACCCTGAGCAGCCCGGATTTACTCTTGCTTATAAGCTTCTCGTACAGCTCCATGATCTGCCCCCTGGAGCCCTTTAATTTCCTCAGAACAGGCTCCTCTGTCCAGCATCTTAAAAGGTATTTCAGCACATCAGTTTCCAGGAAATAGTAGGACAGACTCAGTTCGGTGATATCATTCTGCAGCCATTTGAGAAAATCCTCCAAACCCTTCACATCACGTCCGATGAACCTGTAAGGTGTTCCATTCTTGATGGCATGGTATGCTACCGGACCTGTTTCGTTTTCAATCTTCCAGTAACCGTCACAATGCAGTTCACGGTTGTCAAGAGCTCCCCTGGCAAGTTCGCGAAGATTAAGGTACCGCACTGAAATATTCTCCAGATACTTGCTGGAATACGGCAACACCTCACTGATCAGGATATCGCTCACCTTATCAGCCTTGCGATCCTGTCGAATTTTGGAAGACCGTGGCCTGGAACCCATGACCAGTATGTAACAAGTGCCTCTCCTTTGATAAGATCAACCGGCAGTGCTCCCCAAACCCTGCTGTCGCTTGAGTGATCGCGGTTGTCTCCCATCATGAATACATGATCCTCAGGTACAACATATACGAGAACACCTTCTCTCATAATACAGTTGTCTCGTATTTCCCAGTACGCAAGATCCTGAACTCCACCATAAAGCTGGTCGAGGCAATCGGGCCATGATTCATCCAGCAGGCGTGATTCAAATACATCCTGATAACAGAACGACCAGTTCTCAGAAGGTTCACCGTTCACATACAGTGTATCGCCACTTACACGAACCGTATCACCTGAAGTAGCCACCATTCTTTTTACAAAGTCCTTACCAGGGTCTGCTGGATATTTGAAGATTAATATCTCACCAACTTCGGGACTGCTGGCTGCAGGCATCAGCAATCCATATTCATCACCCCTGAAGCAATGCAGCAGGGGTCTCATTCTGTCTGTCCAGGGAATCTGCTGACCCTCCGAGACCTTCAA
>JAUVLV010000007.1 GCA_030600545.1 Candidatus Aegiribacteria sp.
CAAAACAAAATATGGAGTGTCTATCTGGGATGGAAGAAAAATGACAGAAGAACTCTTTAAGACCTGCAATGTCATCCTGGCGACAGGTTCAGCAATAGTAAATGATTCACTGTCTCAGTTGATTTCTCTATCAGACAGATATCAGAAGCCTATTTATTTCTACGGTATAACAATCGCTGGAACCAGCGTGATCTTGAACTTGAAGAGACTATGTTTTCAATCTACTTAGGGTCCTGCATCCGAGCATTTTTACTTATTTAATTATTCTTGAATAGCAGTCTAAATGCGAATTTGAATTGAATTATCTGAATCTCATTTGCTTTTAGAAGCTCGGGAAGGCTTTTCTACCCCATGTTTTGCAGATAGAATTGTATTCCGCCCTGATATTCAGGTTTTCAATCGAAAGGGTTCTTATCCTTCGTTCAGTTTCCTTTCCATATTTCCCCGCGCCCACATTGATTCCATTGAATATTAAGAACATCAGGAATTCGAATGTATTCATTTTTCCGATAAGGAAACCAACTATTCCCAGTATTGCCATGCCACCAAGAAATACGATCTGCACAAGAGCCTGATACATCTGCTTCCTTACCATACTCTTGAATTGCTCGAGATCCTGGTATGTATTGAAAGATTTGTTTTGAGAAAGGAATTTATTCATAGCGTTCAGCCCTATGATAAAATTGATCAGACCAAGGAAAAACAATATGCATATCCAGTTAAAGCAACTCATGTTACTCCCATTCGATTGTGCCAGGCGGTTTGCTTGAGATATCATAGACTATACGGCTGACGCCGTTAACGTTGTTAACAATGGAGGATGAAATCCTTGCCAGATGCTCGGGAGGCATTCTGTACCAGTCAGCAGTCATCGCATCGGTTGAAGTCACTGCGCGAAGGGCTATGACCCTGTCATAGGTTCGCTCATCACCCATGACTCCGACTGTTCTGACTGGAAGAAGCACAGCGAAAGCCTGCCATATCTCATTGTAGAGATCGTTCTCCAGCAGGTAGTCTATGAAGATCCTGTCCGCTTTTCTGAGTATATCCAGGTCTTCAGGAATGATAGCACCAAGAATTCTGACCGCCAGTCCGGGGCCGGGAAAAGGATGCCTTGATACCATATTCTCTGGCAATCCCAGTTCACGTCCAAGATCCCTCACTTCGTCCTTGAACAGCTCCCGAAGGGGTTCCAGCAGCTTCAGGTTCATTCTCTCAGGCAGACCACCCACATTGTGATGGCTCTTGATGGTCGCGGAAGGCCCTCGGAAGGAAACACTCTCGATAACATCAGGATATAGCGTTCCCTGGGCCAGATGCGTAACATTCTCAATTTCGGACGCAGCTTTTTCAAAAAGCTCAATGAATACTCGACCTATGATCTTCCTTTTCTTCTCGGGATCTGTCACGCCGCTCAGAGCAGTAAGGAACTCGTCAGCACCGTCAATAACCTTAAGCGGCATCCTGAAATGGTCTCGGAAGGTCTCCACTACCGATTCCTTCTCACCCATTCTGAGAAGACCATTATCAACGAAGATGGGGGTGAATCTATCCGGCACTGCTTCGTGAAGAAGAGCAGCTACAACTGAGGAATCCACGCCTCCGGAAAGTCCCAGGATCACATTACCCCCGCCGGTAAGCTTATTCCGAATCTTTTCAATTGAATTCTTCCGGAATGTTTTCATGTTCCATTTGGGCGAAATACCGCATATTCCAAAGATAAAATTCCTGAGCAGTTTTTCTCCGAATTCAGTGTGATTCACCTCAGGATGAAACTGTACTCCGTACCGCTTTCTGGTGACATCCGCCATGGCCGCGATCGGCAGTGATTCCGTACTGGCAATATGACTGTAACCATCGGGGACCTTTACAACTCTGTCTCCATGGCTCATCCAGGCCTGTAATCCGGTTCCAACACCTCTGAAAATATCAATGTTCTGCTCATGGTAAAGCTCCGCGGGACCATATTCCCTGACATGTCCACCCTCAACTTTTCCATTTTCATGGAGAGCGAGAAGCTGCATTCCGTAGCAGATGCCAAGCATCGGAAGTTCAAGCTGAAATACGCCGGGGTCAGGTTGAGGAGAGTTCTCATCGTACACGCTTGAAGGGCCGCCTGAAAGGATTATCGCGGCAGGATTTATCCTCAATATCTCCGAAAGGGAAGCATTCCCGGGTATAAGTTCGCAGTAAACACCCATTTCCCTTATTCTTCGTGCGATCAGCTGGTTGTACTGGGAACCGAAATCAAGAATCGCTACTCCGCCGGAAATCATTATATCTCCTTAAATGTGGCTTTATACCCGTCGTATTTCATGTAATGATCAGATGGTTCTACAGGATATTCACCATCAAAGCAGGCTGTGCAATAATCAGCGGGGTTATGTGCCCTGACGCAGCTGAGCATTCCCTCTTTCGACAGGTATCCCAGGCTGTCAAGTTCAAGCTGTTCCGCTATTTCTTCTATCGTGAAATTTCTTGCAATGAGCTTCGATGCTTCCGGGAAGTCTATTCCGAAGAAACAGGCAAATTTGTGCGGAGGACAACTTACTCTCATATGAACCTCTGCCGCGCCAGCTTCACGAAGAGCCCTTATTCTGGCTCGACTAGTTGTACCCCTGACAATACTGTCCTCAACGACACACAGCCTTTTCCCCTTTACAGCTTCCGGAATAGGCTGAAGTTTTCTCATAACCATTGTCGCACGGTGAGCAGAAGCAGGATCGATAAATGTCCTTCCTACGTAATGGTTTCGGGTAAAGCACATATCGAAGGGCAATCCAAGCTCCCTGGCAAAACCCATTGCGGCAAACATACCGCTGTCGGGAACCGGAGCGACTATATCACATTCCGCAGGATATTCCCTGGCAAGTTGACGTCCCATTGCCAATCGTGTTAAATAGACGCTGTCGCCGAATATCCTGCTTCCAGGCCTTGCGAAATAGACATGTTCAAAGATGCACTGGGCAAGGTCCTGCCTGTTACTGAAGAGGTTCGTTCTGTTACTGAACTGGTTCGATTCCGGAACGAATGTTTCATGCGGAATATACAGGATTTCACCAGCATTTATCTCCCGCTCGTATTCGGCACCGCATACATCGAAGGCCAGTGTTTCACTGGCGACAATCCATCCACCTTTCTCGAACCTTCCAAGGTTCAGGGGCCTGAATCCCAGTGGGTCTCTGACTGCATAAAAACCGTCCGGGGTCATTATCAGAAAACAGTATGCTCCCTGAAGTCTGTTAAGAGCTATCTCCAGGGCTTCCCGAATATTAAAACCTGTCTGTTCGAGATGACGTGACATCAGATGCAGAACAACCTCGGTATCAGTATTTGTCATGAAGATGGCACCCTGACGCTGCAGTTCTTCCCTGAGCAATCCTGCATTTGAAAGCGTTCCGTTATGGGCAATCCCTATCTGAAATCCGGCCATACTTACCATCAGCGGCTGAGCGTTCTCAACCCCGCCCCCTCCATAAGTTCCATACCTTACATGACCCATAGCCGCTTCGATTCTGCCGGAGGAGAAATCGGATGGAATATCGGACATAGCCTCGAATACGGAACCTTTTCCCTTGTGCAGCTTCATTTCACCATATGAATATGCAAGTACTCCTGCAGCTTCCTGGCCCCTGTGCTGCAGAGCGAGCAATCCCTCTGTAACAAGCGCAACGGAATTACCCTTGAATCCGCTTATCCCGCACAGTCCGCAGTATTCACCTGCTTTATTCACTTGCGTTTTTCCTCGCGGCTTTAACGAAGGCTTTAAACAGCGGATTGGGCTTAAGGGGTGTTGAAGTGAATTCCGGATGAAACTGGCACGCAAGAAACCATCTGTGGTCAGGTCTCTCAACTATTTCAACAAGCTGGCCGTCCGGAGAAAGGCCGGAATAGACAATTCCTGCTTCTGCAAGCATTTCCCTGTATTCATTGTTGAATTCGTACCTGTGCCTGTGCCGCTCGGAAATTCTGCTGTTTCCGTAAGCTGATCTCGCAGCTGAACCGTCAAGCAGATCACAGGGGTAAAGCCCCAGACGCATTGTCCCTCCCTTTTCGGTAATGCCTTTCTGTTCCTCCATAATGTGTATCACCGGATGGGAACATTCCGGGTTAAATTCGGAACTGTTGGCATCGGATAATCCCACAAGATGCCTTGCGGTTTCGATTACTGCGCACTGCAGCCCCAGGCATATTCCAAGAAACGGTACATTCCGTTCCCTTGCAAACTGGACAGCTTCCAGTTTTCCCTCGATGCCCCGATAGCCAAATCCTCCGGGAACCAGTATCCCATCCAAACCTTCAAGGGCATCCGTCTTGCCCCCTTCAAGATCTTCCGATTCGATGCCCTTTACTTCCAGAGCAACATCATTTGCAATACCTCCATGGGTAAGGGCTTCGAATATGCTTTTGTAAGCATCACGCAGACCCATGTACTTCCCGATAACTCCAATTCTGACCAGAGGGCCGGAGGGATTCACTGCCCTGCTGATCATAGATTTCCAACTGTCAAGATCAAGATTATTAAGTGGCAGCTCCAGCTTTTTCAGTATGAGTTCATCAAGCTTCTGTTCTGCAAGTTCAACGGGCACCTCGTATATGGAATTCTTTACGTCTTTCTCTTCGATTACAGCATTCCGAGGAACGTTACAGAACATGGAGAGCTTCCTGAAATGTTCATTCTGAAGAGATCTTTCTGTTCTGCATATAAGAATGTCCGGGATGATTCCAATATTTCGCAGAATGCTTGCTGACTGTTGTGAGGGCTTTGTCTTCAATTCTCTGGATGCGGATAGATACGGTATCAGTGTAAGATGGATGTAGAGTACATTTTCTCTGCCGAGATCCTGGCTGAATTCCCTCAGGGCTTCAAGGAAAGGCAGACCCTCGATATCACCTGCTGTACCTCCCACCTCCGTAATTGCGATATCGATATTCTCTTTCGCCTGGGAAAGAACAGCTTTCTTGATTTCATCGGTAATGTGTGGTATCACCTGAACTGTCTTTCCCAGATAACCGCCCTCGCGTTCCCTTGCCAGAACGGCTGAATAAATTTTACCTGCCGTATAATTGCTGTTGCGGTTGCACGATACTCCCGCAAAACGCTCGTAATGCCCCAGATCAAGATCAGCTTCAGTACCGTCATCTGTTACGTATACCTCTCCATGCTGATATGGAGACATGGTTCCCGGATCAATATTAAGGTAGGGATCAAGTTTCTGCAGTGTTATCCTATAACCTCTCTGCCGAAGAAGGAGGGCAATTGAAGCAGCCGTTATTCCTTTTCCAAGGGAGGATACTACTCCACCAGTAACAAAAATGAATTTGCATCCGTCATGGGGCATGGGAACACAACCTTTCTAAAGAAAAAAAACTTCCCAGCATAACTGAATATGGTTTCATACAATCTATTTTTCAAGGCTGCGCAGTCTTCTCGAAGCAACGTTACAACATTTTATAGTTCTGTGTATCATTACACTTAAATAACCGTTGAAGAATCTAATCTGCTATGTGTTAATTCAAATTGCTCTTCCGGAATATATTTTAGTAAATGCTACCGCAACTTCAGCCAATTCATAGAAGGCAGTCGAGAGAATCTTTCTGGGATGTATCCTTTCCGGTAACCAATATGGCTTTGGAGAACAGAATTATCTGGTACGAAGATCCCGATTAATCAGGACAATATTTGGAGTCGGTACCCGATTTCATCGCCAGATATAAATTACTGCTATTTATCTCTATCATAAGCTGATACAGCAATGATGAAAATAATCGTCTTGCTTGTTCCGAGCAAAATATGTGATCAACAGCGCAGGAGATTCCATGGCTCTGGTGACCGATGCCTACAATATTTATTATTCAAAGAGCAAACAGGCCAGCTGATCTAATTAGCAGAAGCGGAGGGGTAAATACAGTGGAGTGGAATAGATCCGGCGGAGGTGATTTGACGAAGATAACGATCGATGCAGAAGCAGCACAACTGTTAATTGAATGGGCTCAGTGCGATACTGTTTCACCACCTGATGTCTGGCGTTCCATGCCCGCCTACGTTCTCACACGATTATGGGCGAAATCGAATGCGCTGCCCGACCCGGATATCGAGGTGGAACGTATTCTGAATGACATTGCACTATCCAGTCGCAGGAATTCAAATGAAACCCTTGTGGTTCAGGCGCAGAAGCTTATGATGAGCCTGCTGAACCAGCATCAGACTTTCACTGATATAGTAATCCCTCATCTTCAAGCCTATCTGCCATCAGGTACTCCCATTAACGGCCAGATAGTATTTGCGCTGTTCATTCCTGCCTATGCTTTTACATGGATAGGAGACGATGCAAACAGCATTGTAATCAACCTCACTGCCTCATTCTGGGAATGGAATCCCGATAAAGTATTCAATCTTCTAGTCCATGAACTATATCATATTGGATTCGCATATCATCAGATGGGTGAATCAGTCGCTGAGGTTTCAACTGTTGAAGCGCTGATCGAGAATATTCTGTGGCAGATTCAGAATGAAGGTATGGCTACCTATGTAGCCTATCTAGCACGGCCAGAGGGATTGAGTATTGAGGATTATCGGCTCTTGGACAATTCCGCCGAAGTATGCGCTTGCTTTGGAATGGTTCAACACCTGCTTGCTGAATTAAGTCAAATGGATTCAAAGGGAATTCTGGAGTTCCAAAAGCGAATTTGGAGCGATGGAATAAAATCGCGCGCTTTTTACGTCGTGGGAACCTTTATGGCACGCCGTATCGAGGAACAGATGGGTCGTAGTTCTCTTATAAGAACGATAAAGAGTGGGGCACAATCGTTTTTTGAAAAATATTCAGCAACTTCGCCGTCAAAGGGCTTAAGCATAGTAATACCGTAGAAATATTTCATCAACAACCGTATGAACCAAGCCCGGGGCAGAGAGATGGGCGAGAATCCCTGTTCAGTTTATGCAGAGCGATACCGAGCTTTACCTTTGTGATGATTTATTTCCTTAATTCATTTTACAGCAGTATTTTATACAATCGTCAGGTTTGTGTTTAAGACTATTGCGAATACTATTCCTGTATAGCATACTGACAGGGTATAAAAATTATCACCCTGGAAAGGTTTTCGAACTAACTCCCGATGATTTGTGCGTAGCCGCATCAAAATACCCGATACCTGATAAGCGGTTCGTATCAATTGCCGATTGCAAACAGGAAGAAATTCAATCCGAATAGGAAACGCATGACAGACCCAGGCAGAATTGGAGTATAGCGAATAATATGACTTCACTCAAAAAACCTGACAAAGTCAGAATAGAGAAACTTGAAAACGGCCTTATGGTCATACTTCAGGAATTAACGTACTCCCCGGTAGTCGCTGTGTGTCTTGCATACAGGACAGGTTCATCGTGGGAAACCTCTGAAACTCGGGGCTTAAGCCATTTCTGCGAGCATATGATGTTCAAGGGGTCACAAGAGTTCGGCCCCGGCAAGCACTGGCAGATGATTCAGCGCAACGGCGGGCTGGCAAACGCATATACATCCAGAGATATTACCGTCTATTACTCAGCAGTACCAAAGGCCGGCCTTAATGATATTCTTGAACTTGAGGCTGACAGGATGCGGAATTGCAGAATGACTGCGGATGATATTACTTCAGAAACAGCCGTGGTACTTGAAGAAGAGCTTCTTACAGAGAGAGATGATCCCGGGGGGACACTTGATTCCCTTCTGCACAGCAAAGCCTTCGGATCCCATCCCTACGGCAGGCCGATTACAGGTACGCAGGATGATATCAGATCATTTTCTCAAAAAGGACTGCAGGATTTTTACAGAAACTTCTACACTCCGTCAAATGCAGTAATTTCAGTTATCGGAGATATTGACTGCGAAGCAGTATCAATAAAAATAAATGAACTTTTCGGTAAGTATTCGGGGCATGAGGCTGAAAGGCCTTCTGTTACGCCAGAACCTCCCCAGACTAACCGGATACGAACAGAAATAGACTATCCCTCATATCTTCCCAGAGTCACCATAGGGTTCAAGGTTCCAGAAGCAGATCATCCGGATTCGGTACCACTTTCGCTTATTTCGGTTTATCTGTCATCCGGGAGATCCAGCAGATTTGAGGAGCTTCTGGTAAAACCATCACTGGTCCTGGACATCTCGGTTTCAACGAATACTCTTATCATGCCGGGGCTTTATGTGATACGGGCTGTGCTGCCAAGTGATGGCTCGGTTGAAGAAGTGGAAAGTATCATCTTTCATGAGTTAAGCAGGATAAGTGAAGAAGGTATTGACAATGAGACTCTGGCAACCCTTAAAATTCGCAGGGAAGCCTGGAGTATAATATCGGATGCCGACCCGCTGGGCAGGGCCAAAAGATTCTCCACAGGATATGCGAAATTCAATGATCCTTACTATTACTGGAATTCAATAAAGTTATTTAATACAGTAAGTGAAAGCGACATAAAAGGTGTTGCAACCAGGTATTTTAAAAGGAATATTTCAACTGTCGCTGTATTGCATCCTTCAAGCGCAGATATGTCTTCATCTAAACCGATCAAAATATCCTCATCCGCTTCCGAACCTGATCTCATACCGCCCACGGCTCAGAAACCCTCTGAAATAGATATCCCCGACAGACTTCTGAAGGCACCTGATGTATCCGCATCTGACAATGCAGAAGAAATAATCCTGGATAACGGTATCAGGATAATTCTGAAGGAGGACTTTTCCTTTCCGATCGTATCACTGGGATTCTCCTGCTCCATGGGTTCAGACAGGGAACCTTCAGGTCTGACCGGTTTGTCGGAAATCGCAGCGGAAACCATGCTGTATGGAACACCCGATGAAGATAGTATCAAGTTCAACGCAAGGCTTGAGAACCTTGGAACAGGTATGGATTTTTCTTCAACAAGCGAATATGCCGGAGGTATAATTACTTCACTGAGCAAGGATGTGAATGAAATTCTATCCGTGATCTCCGACATGTTCATCAGGCCGGCCTTCCGTCAGAAAGATATTGATTCTGTCAAAACCGATGCGATCTCAACCCTTGAGGAATGGATAAAATCACCCGTGGGGGCTGCAATGAACTCCTTTTCCAGACAATCCACCGATCCGCCAGAGAGAGCAGCTGTACCCACAAGGGAATCACTTGAAACTATCACTCGCGCGGACATTGTCGATTTTCATCACAGATTCTGCAAACCATCGGGAACCGTCATTGTCGCAGTTGGCAGTTTTCAGAAAGACGGAATACTCAAGTCAATCAACAGGTTCTTCTCCGACTGGAAGGAACCGGACTATCTTCCTGCAGAAATAGAGACAGTCAGCAATCAGCAAGAATCTTCTGAGCTGCATATCAATCTGGAAGGCAGAATACAGATAGCTGCACTGATCGGATCACCGGCACCCCCAAGACTCCACGATGATTCCTATGCCATTTCCGTTCTCAGCGGAATACTTGGTGAAGGAATCGGGTCAAGGCTGGGAAGAAATATAAGGGAAACGGGTCTGTCATATCATGTAAGCAGCCTCTATATACCCCTGGCGGACAGGGGCAGAATTGTTGCCCTTCTTCTAACAAGTCCTTCTGCTTTCTCCATGGCCTTTCAGAAACTTAAGCGGGAGATAGAGAATATTACCGAAAAGACAGTGAGCGAAAATGAACTCAGACTGGAAAAAGCTTCGTACATTGGCCGTCAGGAACTGGGCATGATGAAGTACAGCGCTATAACCAGGATATTGCTTTCCTATGCGTCAATGAAACTTCCGCTGGACCACGACAGGTTTACACTGCGGAAAATATCAAAGCTGACAGTGGAAGATATCGGGCTTGCAGCGGAAAGATGGCTTGGAAGCGGAATCACCTACGCATCTGTAGCGGGTGGTCTGGAGGCGATTCCCGAATAAGACTTACAGACGAAAAATTCGGAAAAAACGCATCGGCTTATTCCTTTCCGAAATTGTATCAAACACCTGGTCTTATCAGACTGAATCCGAACATTACTACAGTTCATCCAGAAGCATTGACAAGAAAATAGAATAGGGCTATACATAGGATATACACAAGGTGGTTCCATAATGCATACGAAAATACAAAAATGGGGTAACAGTCAGGGGCTGCGCCTTACCAGAAACGTTCTGGAAGATGCTAATCTTGTTGTAGGTGATGAAGTTGATATCAAGGTACAGGATAACACTATCATTATAACTCCTTCCAGAAGGATTCGAGGAAAGCACCACATCGAAGATCTCATAGCGGAAATTCCTGCGGATTACAGAACAGAGGAAGTCAACTGGGGAAAACCAGATGGCAGGGAGGAATGGTAAACGATGCCCTATATACCGGAACAGGGCGACATCATTTCTGTTACTTTCGATCCTCAATCAGGACATGAACAGAAAGGTCGACGGCCTGCTATCGTAGTAAGTAAAAATCTGTTCAATCGAGGCACCGGTTTATCTATTGTATGCCCTCTTACGAACACATCACGCAAGTTCCCCTTCCATGTTCCAATCCCGGAAAAAAGCAGCCTTACAGGATTCATTATGGTTGAACAGGTAAAATCGATCGATTTCCATTCCAGAAAAGCCACTCTCATCGAAAAGGTCTCTCAAGATCTCCTCGCGGAGGTATTATCCATACTGGATGCCTGCATTTACTGAACTCCCTGTGCAGCATTTTCTTTTCAGTACATTCATGATTAACTGACTTTGACATGACTGTGAAACTACTTTTATTATTATTGCCTATCTGATTCTTTACAGAATACGATTTATTAGAAAGGAATTTACATGAAGTACAGTGAAATCCTTGCGATAGCAGTTCTTGTTCTGTTCTCCGGCAGCGCAATATCGGACGATACTCCTAATGACTCGCTGCCAACGGTAATCGTTGTAACCACCGGTGGAACAATCGCTGAGAAATACGATCCAGCGACCGGCGGCGTCGTTCCCGCTGTATCGGGAGACGATCTTCTTGCCGCAGGAGACAAATGTGAGCAAAGCATGCACCATAAATTCTATTTCGTTTTGCCCATCTCCTGCAGAACGATGCCGCTGATTACGAGAAGAAGCCCCGCGACGGTCCACAGGCCTATTCTCTCACCCACTGCGGTACCTATGAAAACAAGGGCTAGAAACGGCGTAAGGTAAATAAGGTTTCCAACTTCAGCAGTTGTATCCGCCAGCTCAAGCGCCTTATGCCAGATAACGAAAGTTATGCCCATTTCAAACAGCCCGATGTAAACGGAACCGATAACTCCTTGAAAATCCAGACTGCAGATGCCTGCTATCTTCCCGCTGACCGCTCCATATATGACAAGGTAAATAAAACCGAAAACGAAGGATTCAGCAAGATTCCTTACAATATCTCCCTTCGCGCGAATGCTCAGAATCCAGAACAGTGCCCAGATCACGGTGCTTAAAAGCGCCAGCCCCATTGCAGATAGTGACAGTTGCCCGCCAACGGGATTTCCGCCTAGAGCAAGAACCCCAATACCGCAGAAGCTTATCCCGGAAGCGGCAGCCATTTTCATAGTTATGCGCTGCTTGAGCAACGGAGCGGAGAGAATCATGAGAACTACAGGCCAGAGATAGTTTATCACCATTGCTATCTGAGCGGGTAATTCATTGTAAGCTTCAAGCAGAATAAGATAATAGAGGAATGGGTTGAGTAATCCCCTGACAGCAGAGCTTACAAGTGTACACCTTGTATTCTGTTCTTTTTCACGCTTCCCTCTGAAAAGTATCATTGTCCAGAGAACGGCCATGGAAACGGCGGCAGCCAGCAGTACCAGCTGATAAGGGGTCATCCAGCGCAGAGTAAGCTTGAAAGCAGTGGCAGCTGTAGACCAGAAAATTACAGCGGTCAGAGCCAGTATTCGCGGTTTTATTTTGGGTCCTTTCCATTGACGGCGCATTTTCTCATTTCACAGCAATATGTTATAAAATCACCGGTGTCAACCAGTTTGTTTTCACCCCTTTCCTGCCATTTGCGCACATCTTTCACAGGTGATTTACCATCTTGCATATAGCTCAATATATGGACATGCAGGCATTACAAAAATACCAGATGTTGTGCTTTTTCACTTGACACGGAAACGTAAAAAAATATACTCGACTTAAGGAAATTCGAGTTTTGGCGACCACATTAAATATGCGTGCTATTTCTGTTAATAAATGACCGCGGATTCTTTTCTGAGAACTGATTCTGCTACTTCGGGGTTAAATTCATGGACTGGCTGATTCGTAAGCGTGATGGAAAAATTGTAAACTTCAGCAAGCTGAAAACTGAGAAAGCTATCGAACGCACGCTGAAAGCTTCATCGACAGAAGCTGAAGCCGGAGAGATCGCGGATCTGGTTGAAGCTGCCCTATATATGAATTACTTCAAGAGCGGCTCAATTCCAACTGTTGAGCATGTTCAGGATTTCATTGAAGAAACACTTGTTCTGCGAAAATTAACTTCTGCCGCAAGAGCATTCATTCTTTACCGGGAAAAGAAGAACGAAGCCAGGGATATGGATCATCTGCTCGGCGGAATGGAAGATATCGTACCCGATTACCTTGGCAAAGTTGACTGGCGGGTCAAGGAAAACTCAAATATGAACTATTCCCTGCAGGGGCTTAATTTCTACCTGTCATCTTCGATAACAAGAAAATACTGGCTCAGCAAGATTTATACTCCCCGGATAAGGAAGTTCCAGGAAAATGGTGATTTCCATATTCACGATCTTGGAATACTTGGGCCATACTGTGTCGGCTGGGATCTCATGACACTTCTGAAGGAAGGTTTCAGGGGAGCAAGGGGGAAAACTGAATCCTCTCCCCCGGTACATCTCAGAACAGCCCTCGGACAGATTGTCAATTTCTTCTATACACTGCAGGGAGAAGCGGCAGGGGCACAGGCGTTCTCCAATTTCGACACACTGCTGGCTCCTTTCGTCAGGTATGACAACCTGGACTATCCTCAAGTCAGGCAGGCTTTCCAGGAATTCCTTTTCAATGTGAACATCCCTACTCGGGTTGGATTCCAGGCTCCATTTACCAACATAACAATGGATCTTAAGCCATCATCAACCTTCCGTGATCAGAAGGTGATTATCGGCGGTAAGCTCCAGGATAAAGTCTACGGAGATTTCCAGCCGGAAATGGACATGATCAACCGAGTTTTTGCTGAACTTATGATGGAGGGTGACTCAAAAGGAAGAATCTTCACTTTCCCCATTCCGACCTATAACCTTACAAAGGATTTCGAATGGGATAACGACAATCTAAAACCATTGTGGGAAATGACCGGGAAATATGGGGTTCCTTACTTCAGCAATTTCGTAAATTCCGATATGGACCCGGAGGATGCCAGAAGCATGTGCTGCAGACTACGGCTTGATAACCGGGAGCTCCGCAGCAGGGGCGGAGGCCTTTTTGGGTCCAACCCTCTTACGGGATCCATAGGTGTTGTTACTGTTAATCTTCCAAAAATTGGATACACATCAGCGGATGAGGACGAATTCTTTAACCGTCTTACCGCTGTAATGGAAGCCGCAAGGGAATCCCTCGAGCTTAAGCGGGATCTCATAGAAAAACTCACAGAAAAAGGACTTTACCCCTATACAAGCCACTACCTTCGCAGCATCAAAGCAAGTCAGGGACATTACTGGAGCAACCATTTCTCCACAATAGGGCTGATAGGAATGAACGAATGCTGCGTGAATTTCCTTGGTGAGAACATCGTATCCGAGGAAAGCCGCAAATGGTCATTAAAGGTACTCGATTTTATGCGGGAAAAGCTCACGGAATTTCAGGAAGAAACAGGGAATCTCTACAATCTTGAGGCTTCCCCCGCTGAGGGAGCTTCCTACAGTCTTGCAAGAAAGGATAAAAGCGAATTCCCTGACACATACTGTATGGGAATCTCCGATCCTTACTACACCAATTCAGTCCACATGCCGGTTACCGAAAAGAAGGATGTTTTCGAACTTCTTGAACATCAGGACCCCCTTCAGACCAAGTTCACCGGAGGCACGGTCGTTCATGTGTTCATAGGCGAAGCAATTACCGACTGGAAAATGGTCAGAAAACTGGCCAAAACAATCGTTACACGGTATCATCTGCCGTATTTCAGCTTCACGCCCACCTTCTCAATATGCCCCGTTCACGGGTATATCGCCGGAGAGCATTTCCTGTGCCCGTACCCCCATACCAGGGAAGAACTTGAGGAGTTCGGTGAAGTTGTCAACGCTGACGAGTATGACCAGCTGCCCGAAGGCAGCTACGTTGAAATTAATGACGCTGATTCAGAAAACCAGGGAAGTCTCTTCCTCAACATTGAAAAGGTTAAAACGAATGTCTGAAATTAAAGAAAAGAACCACATCAAAGCTATTAAAACCGAAGTCTATTCAAGGATCGTAGGATACTACAGGCCTGTTCAGAGCTGGAACAAAGGAAAAAGAGAAGAATTCTCTCAACGGGAGTACATTTCACTCAGCAATACCCGAGAAAAGACTGATAGTTGATCCGATCTCTCACGGGCACCAGCCTGATCGAATACCCAGGTAAAATATCATCCATTATTTTTATATCCGGCTGTAACCTGTACTGCCCATATTGCCATAATCCGGAGCTTGTCAGACCTGATTTACTCGATGGAGAGTTCATGCTCACCCATGAGGAAGTAATAGATGAACTACTGAACAGAGAGGGCTTCATCGAAGCGGTATCCATCACCGGCGGAGAACCACTTATTTACAGTGGCATCCTTGAGCTTGTCAGAAGAATAAAATCCGAAACCAGCCTTTCCGTAAAAGTAGATACCAACGGCACTAAACCTCACATGCTCAAAGAAGTACTTCCTTATCTTGACTACGTCGCAATGGATCTTAAAAGTTCTCCTTCAAAATATCTGAAGGCTACCGGTGAGAAAGCCGTTTTCGCGGATGTCCGGGAATCCATCGGAATTATCATGTCACTGCCCGCATACGAATTCAGAACCACTATGGTCCCTGGAATAGTAGACCGGGATGATGTAATCGAACTCCTTCAGGAGACCGGCAGGATTAAGCGGTACGTTCTTCAGGCTTTTCATTCCAACAAGACCCTTTCAGCCGAGTTCACTAACATACCCACCTATCCCAAGGGCTATCTTGAAGATACAGCTGATACAGTAAGAGAGATGAATCTGGCCGAAGAGGTTGTTATCAGATTTTAAAGATAGAAAAGAATTTATCCATTTGTCCTTTACATTTGAAATCTATATTAGTATATACTTATATACTGAAATGGAGATCTATGAAAACAGAAGAATTTTCTCTCAAGCAGCTGGCTGAACTTATGGGTGTACTTGGCGTTGAAAGCAGGCTCAGGATAATTGTCCTTCTTCGGGATTACGAATCCCTCTGCGTGAATGCCCTTGCCTGCCATCTCGAGATTTCCCAGAGCGCAGTTTCCCAGCACCTTAGAATCCTTCATTTCAGCGGTCTTGTTACTTCCCATCGGGACGGTTACTATACCCATTACCGGCTGAACAGAGAAAAACTTGACAGCTCGATAAAGCTGCTCGCTCAACTTTCTGTCAGCCATGAACCAGTTAATCCAAGTAAATGCAATTCGAAAGGAGAGGAACAATGTGCGAATGTGAAGGAAAATGCCAGAAACCGGAAAATCTTATAAGTAAACCGAGTGAATGTTCCCCCGAACAGATACGGAAATGTCATGGTCCGGATGGTTATCATCCATGCAAATCTGACAAAAAGGAAAAATAATGAAACGGATTCTACTTATTGTGTTAAGCATCACGTTAGCAGGTACCTTAGCTATTGCGCAGGCCCAGGAAGATACCAATACTCCTGACTGCAACAACTGCGAAACAGCAGACGGAGAATGCTGCTGTAATGGTACAGTTGATGGCTGCAGCGGAGACTGTGATGATTGCGATGAATGCGACTGTGATTTTGAAAATGGAGAATGCACGGATTGCAAAGAAATCAATCCAGATTGCGAAGACTGCAGTGGAAACTGTGATGAATGTGATGAATTTACTTCAGAAGAAGATGCAGTAGTAGAGGTTCCCCACTGCGGTGGATGCCACTGACCTTCAGTACGTTAAATTATGAGCAGGCGGTAACGTCTGCTCTTTTTTTTAAGCGATTATGATTTCACTCTTATAGAAATATCTTCCTTATCGTTGTACCCTTTTAGCGAGGATACAAGACCTGTAACAGCTCCCTTAATGATACTTGAAGGGAATTCACTCAGTTCGATAAGCCTGCCTCCCAGTTTCACTTCAACACTGCTCGAGGCGTAGTAACAATCCTCCTCCCTCTTCTCTCCCTGAAGAATAGCTTCTGCCAGCCTCCTGCAGTCCATTCCGCATTTTCCGCATTCTTCTGCCGTTTTCTGTGGAAGAAGGTTGAATGTTTTCCTGTATATATCTTCATAATCAATACCGGAATTTTCTCCATTGTACTGTGCGAGAAGCAGTGAACCATCTTCGATGGGCTCGCTGCCGCAGTAAATAATGGGAGCTGCCAGATAAATATGAGAACGCAGCAGAACGATATCCGGAGGCATGGATCGCATTATCTCCATTGCGAATGAAGAACCAGGGAAAGATACATTGCACTCTCCCGCTTCATTCTCTGAGATAACACATATCTTCCTGTTCCGCACAGTATCGCAGAAGTTAGTTATAAATTCGTTCACAAGATTGTCAGTACCGGTAACTTTAAGACATTTCATAGTTATACCCGCCAATTCTTAGAATACATGAACCGAGCTTGCCTTGAAAGATATATAGACTTCACTGCCAGCCGTAAGCTTCAATTCGATTACCGCATTTCTCGTTACATGTGATACTATAACAAAACTGCTGCAATCTACGGACACGCTGCAGGATGCTCCCATCTGCTCAATAGAACTTATGGTTCCGAAAAATCTGTTCCGTTCGCTCGTTACCGAAGAAGTGCAGGATATTACTACCGATTCCGGTGGAACAGCAATGAACCCTCGTCCATTTCTGGGAAAAGTGTGTCTTACGCTCAGTTCCCTTATATCCGCCAGATTACCATCGAACTCAACCGGGAACACGTTCTTCATTCCTATGAACGATGCCATGAACGGAGTTGCGGGACTATAGAATATTTCATCTATCGTACCCTCCTGCTCAATCTTCCCGTCCCTGATTACCGCACCGTGGGTACCCATTGAAAGGGCATCCGTAAAGTCGTGCGTCGTCATCAGAAATGTTGTTCCCGTTTCATTGTGAAGCCGTTTCAGTTCGTTTCTTATCTCGCCTTTGAACATCTGGTCAAGGGAGCTGAGCGGTTCATCCAGAAGAATTACTTCGGGGCCGGTTATAAGTGCTCGGGCAAGGGCAGTTCGCTGTTTTTCGCCGCCGCTGAGTTTTCCGGGTAATCTATCCAGAAGCCGTCTCAAATCAAGAACTTCCACAAGTACATCGAAATCGTAATCGTTTCGATTCGATGAGTAACGGACTCCGTACATGATGTTCTGCCTGACCGAAAGGTGTGGAAAAAGTGCGGTATCCTGGTAGACAATACCAACACTCCGTCTTCCGGGAGGGTTATCTGTAACATCGTGACCCGCTACCTCAATTGTACCTGTGTCCGGCTTAACAAGACCTGCAATCGTTTCAAGAAGGAGCGTTTTACCCGAACCGGTAGGTCCCATGAGCATGAAGAATACACCTTCCGGCACATCAAGGTGCAGCGGTCCAAGCTGGAATTCTTTGAAACTTACACTGAGATCCTTCAGCCTGATCAAACCGTTTTTCGCTTCCTGGAAGTAAGAACTCTGAGAGCAATGAATATCAAAAGGCTCATTGCTATAAGTATGAACGCTACCGGTTGGGAGTACTCAAGACCGTAAGCCTGATATCTTTCGAACATCAGAACAGGGGCAATCATTGGATGATAGGCTATAACAATAACCGCGCCGAATTCGCTGAGAGCCCTGGCGGCACTCATTATTGTTCCGGCGAGCATGCTTCTTCCGGCAAGGGGAAATGTAACTCGCCTGAATGTGGAAATCTTTGAAGCACCGAGGGTCATAGAGACCTTTTCAAGCCTTTCCGGAATGGATGCGAAACCCTCCTTGGCAGCGTTTATGAAAAAAGGGATCGATACGAATACAAGAACTGTAATTATCCCGGCTGGACTTCCCATTATTCTTATTCCCAGGTCTGCAAGTATCTTACCGAACCAGTGATTTCTGCCGGATACAGCAAGTATGGCAATACCTACAACCGGATGCGGAATAACTATGGGAATATCAACTATGCTCTCAACAAGTTTCTTCCCCGGGAAATCCTTTCTTGCAAGGAGGTACGCAAATGGGGTTCCCAGTATAAGGCAGATAACAGCGGCCATTCCCGAAGTGTAAAGACTCAGTAGAACGGCGTCCACTATCTCCCCGTCGTGCAGGGATTCCCAGATAATACCCGGTGATGGCGCTGTCGCGATGTTTACCAGCGGAAGGGCCAGAAAAGCAAGCACCACCACCGCAAAAGCAATGCAGATCCAGATGAATGGACCTGATTTCATCGCTTACTCGACCAGGTCAGCAAGGCATTCCGGTATTGATGCCGCATCAGTCTCGGAGGAAATTCTACAGGGAATGAAGGGAGGCTGCCCCTTCTCTGACAATACTGCGAGACCACCATCGGGTGACAGCATGTATTCAAGGAACGCTGTGGCCGCATCCGTATTCGGTGCCCGATTCAACAGTGTTATGCCATAGGCAATTGGAGCCCCTGTAACGGTTCTAGTCTCTCCAGGGGAATTCGCGGCTATTCTGGTTGATACCGTAGCGTAAAGATCAGCAAAATCCGGGTCTCCGAGGTTGATTTCCGGAGGAAAATCAACGTATTCAAGATCGTGCTGAACCGCTACCGAAAGATATTCAAAGGCGTAGTCCAGATGACCGCTTTGAAGGAGCGCGATCAGTTCAACCGAGCGGGGGCGGATATTTCTTTCATCACGGTTTTCAAGTAGTGAAACCGCTATTCCCGAAATATCATAATAATCCTCAGCGAGCTGCAGCACCAGCAGAGTTCTGTAACCACAGGGATCAGCATCGGGGTCGGAATGGCCCCATTCAACATCGTCGTTCTGCAGTATTTCAATCCAGTTATCCGCGGTTATCTCATCCGCGAAGCGGCTTTGCGGAGTATAGGCAAGCACCATTCTGTTCGTTGCGAAAATGGCGTTCCAGGACGCTAGGTCCGGAATCAGCATATTGTCTATCACACGATAATCGGCTGAAGCCATTATGTCGCAGTCTTCCCTGTCCAGCTCGGTTATCTTCCTTGCGCAGGCAACGCTTCCCGCGGATTCCCGTCTTACATCAACATCGGGATACATTTCTTCGAATTGCTGTTCAATGATCTCGAGAGGAACCGTCAGGCTTCCCGCATGAAATATCGTAACAATTCCTGAAATGTCTTCTGCAAGCAAAATTGCCGACAGTATGAGAACAAAAGCTATACTCTTTCTCAATCCATTACCTCCACTGAAAGAATGAAAAATTACGGTTGGGAATATATGCGTTATGTCTATCTGACACAATGGGGCCGGATTTCACTTGAGACACTTATGCAATTAAAATCAGTCTGATAAAGCCTTGTCTTTCCCATCTTTTTCACCTCTACCTCTTGCAATCCCTCGCAATAGTGCGTACACTAAAAGTACAATGGGAAGAAAAATACGACCTGACTGGAAAGGTGCCCTGCACCACGTGATGGCTCGCGGGATTGATGGCAGAGCTGTTTTCAATTCCGAGAAAGATCGCTCAGACCTCTACCAGAGGAAATCATAGGAATCCTGAACTCACAAACGCCAGAGCTTTAATAGCATGGATATGTTGGAAACGACTGGGGTTAAGTAAAACAGAATGTGCAAAACTTCTTCATATGTACAGATCAGGAACATCGAAAGCAATCTGCAGAGGCGCTCAGCTTGTAGAAGATCGTACTTTCTCCGGGGAACTTAATTTGCTAAGTGTCGCAAGTGAAGTCCGGCCCCGCAAGGAGTTCGATGATTTCATTGGCCATCATGGCTGCCACGATGGCGACTCTTGATGAAAGCGTACCCAGGGAAAGGTCGCTTTCCTGATCCCCTACGATCGTAAGGTTTTCCCTCCTGTCAACTCTGATCAGATCAGTCCTTCCAAAACCTGCAATACCCGAACAGGAGAACACGGGTTTGCCGGGTAATCCCTCAAGCCAGGATTCAAGGAGCATGATCTTTGTCTTCTCGCTGTCCACAGCTTCAACGAGCACATCACAGTCCGCAAAAATGGAACAGGCGTTTTCAGAATCGATAAGTCTGTTGTGGATCTTAACTTCAGCATCGGGGTTTATTAGTATTAGATTGCGTTTCAGAGCTTCAACCTTGGGATATCCAATCTGATCTGCAAAATAGAATTGCCTGTTTAGATTGTTCAGTTCAACGGAATCGAAATCGGCGATCACGAGACTGCCAACCCCGGCACGAGTTAGTATTGCTGCTACATTCGATCCTATACCGCCAGCTCCGGTGATACCTATTGAACTGTTGTTAAGAAGAACCGTAAGACCGGGTGGATTGTCTCGGAATGCATTAGTTTTTTCGTCAGTCATATTTAAATTCTAAACAATCATTTCCCGAAGTGCCAGAGTCCTTTTGCAAGGGTTGTTTCCAGCCTCTGCAGTTTGTAACTTTCATGAGTATATTTCAATGATATTTTTATTATTACTATTATCAGATGCTTTTTCAATTACTGGCACAAACACAGGGAGTTTTATATGGCAAGTACATACAACGCCGGTGAGATTCTTGAGAAACAGAAGGTTCTCGGTACTTTTGAGTACAGCCCCAAACCATCCATACGAGGGTATACGGGGGAAATACTCAGAGTTGATATCCATGAACCTTCCTTCAGGATCGTACCGGTATCCGAGAAAATGAAAGATGTATTCACCGGAGGAAAAGGGTTCGATCTCTGGATGATGTGGCAGGAAGTAACATCGGAAACAAAGTGGGATAGCCCCGAGAACCCCATCTGCATAGCAGCAGGTCCCCTTGGAGGTACTCCTTCTTTTTCCGGATCCGGCAAATCTATTGTTACAACTATATCTCCTACAACCGGATCCGCGGTTGATTCCAATGTTGGAGGACACTTCGGACCCTTGCTCAAGTTTTCAGGTTTTGACTGCCTCGTTATCACAGGAAAATCAGAAAAAGAAGTAATTGTATTCATTGATGGAATGAATGGAAAAGTTCAGGTGATTGAATCACCGCTTCTTTCGGTGAATTCACACCTGGCCGCGGATGAGCTGGCTGAAATGTACTCCGATAATGATGATGACAAGCGTCATATTTCTACGGTTTCCTCCGGCATCGGAGCGGAGCACGCATGGATCGGATGCCTGAATTTCTCCTGGTGGGACTGGAGAAGAAAAACAATGAGGCTGAAACAAGCCGGAAGGGGCGGAACAGGCACCGTTTTCAGAAACAAGGGTTTGAAAGCCCTTGTGGTTAAGGCTCCACGAACAAGACCGGTATGGACGATCTCACAGTTAGATACTGCTCCGCGGGAGGTATCAAATGATTGATATAAAAATTGTGGACGCGATCATTGAAAAATGGAATACCGATCCTGACTTCGTTATCGAAATGATGCAGGATGTTCAGGACGAATTCCGATATATCCCGAAGGAAGCGCTGGAAAGAATATCTGACAGAACCGAAAAACCAAGGGGCAAGCTGTTCCATATAGCAACTTTCTACAGTGCTTTCAGTCTTGATCAAAGAGGTGAAAAGGAAATACAGGTCTGCATGGGAACAGCGTGTTACGTTAAAGGAGCTCCGGATGTTCTTGCAGCCCTCGAAAGGGATCTTGGCATATCAAGCGGAGAAACAACACCTGATGGCAAATTCACACTTACAGAAGTCAGGTGTCTTGGCTGTTGTGGAATTGCTCCGGTGATAACGATTGGCAATGAGGTTATCGCAGAGGTCAAACCTTCACAGGTTAGCAACCTTATCTCCAGTTACTGCAAGAGCTGAGGGAGTTATCATGAATACCAATGCAATAGATCAATTAAAAACTCTTCTTGAATCATCTGCAGGCGCTGCAAGTGATACGGCATTATTCCTCACGGTCCATCTAGGTACGTGTGGAATAGCCGCTGGAGCAGGTAGAACGCTTGAGGCTGTGAAAACCTCTATTACATCCGGAAGCGTTCAGCCCATTGAACTGAGATCCAGCGGATGCGCAGGCCTTTGTAGCTGTGAGCCTATGATATCCGTCAGCAGGAATGGTGAACAAACGGTGATGTACCTTGATGTTACCGAGGACAAGGTCAATGACCTGTTAGATTGTATCAGAGGAGTAAAAACAGCTGAAGAATGTAGTTTAAAGACTATAACCCACGATGATCCCTTCTACCTCAAGCAGCAAACGGTAGTATTTGTCAATCGAGGGCTCATCGATCCGGAAAGCCTTGATGATGCTCTTGCAAGTGGTGCCTACAAAGGGCTGGCCAGCATACTTGACAATATGGATCCCGCAGAAGTCATCACAGAAATAACTAAATCGGGACTTCGAGGAAGGGGTGGTGGTGGTTTCCCTGCCGGAGTGAAATGGTCTTCCTGCGTCAGTGCGTCTGAACGGACTGGAGGCATCCCTGTAATAATCTGTAATGCGGATGAGGGTGATCCTGGCGCATATATGGATAGATCTATTCTGGAGTCCGATCCTCATTCGATCATAGAGGGCATGGCTATCGGAGCATACGCGATCGGGGCAGAGGAGGGTTATATTTACATCAGAAAAGAATACCCCCTCGCCATGGAAATCCTTGAGAATGCAATCCAACAAGCTCGCGAGAAGAACCTTCTTGGAAAGGGTATACTCGGAACTGATTTCTCTTTTGATCTCGTCATTCATCGCGGAGCAGGAGCATTTGTCTGTGGTGAATCATCAGCCCTCATGGTCTCAATGAGCGGTATGCCGGGTGAACCTCGAGCGAAGTACATTCATACTGTTGAATCCGGTTACAAAGGACGTCCAACAGTCCTCAACAACGTCGAGACTCTGGCTAATATTCCGAGAATTATTACAAGGGGAGCTAAATGGTTTGCATCCATAGGAACCGGAGATGTTTCCGAGAATCCGTGGAACGGTTCATCCGGAACGAAGGTCTTTTCGCTGGTCGGAGATATTAATAACGCTGGTTTAATAGAGATTCCAATGGGTATTACTCTCAGAGAAATCATCTTCGATATCGGCGGCGGAATCCCCGATGAAAAGGAATTTAAAGCAGTTCAGACCGGAGGTCCCTCCGGAGGAGTCCTCCCTGCTGAAAAGCTTGATCTTGCGGTTGATTTCGACACATTAACTGAAGCAGGCTCTATGATGGGTTCCGGCGGTATGATCGTCATGAACAATGAAACATGTATGATCCAGATAGCAAAATACTTCGTTGATTTTCTCAAAGAAGAGTCCTGCGGCAAGTGCACACCCTGCAGGGAAGGGCTTGTCGCCCTTGGTACAATTCTGGAAAGAATAATCAACGGTGATGGCCGCAATGGTGACATCGAACTCCTCGAGGAATATGGACAGAACATGTGCGAAACCAGCCTGTGCGCGCTGGGTCAGACCGCGGCAAATCCTGTTCTCAGCACCATCGAGTATTTCCGGGATGAGTACGAAGAACACATACGACACGGAAAATGCAGAGCGCTCAAGTGCAAGGCGCTTATTGAGTACTACATTAACGCGGAGAACTGTACAGGCTGCAATATCTGTGCCAGAAACTGCCCGGTGGACGCAATCGAGGGCAGCCTTAAGGAACCACATGTTATAGACCAGAAGAAATGTATACGCTGCGGAGTCTGCAGAGAAGTATGCAACTTCAATGCGGTGGAGGTGCGGTAATGGCTGATAAAAACATGGTAACTATTGAAATCGACGGAAATTCAGTTTCGGTTGAGAAAGACACAACCATTCTTGAAGCAGCTCAAAGTATCGATATATACATTCCTGCCCTCTGCAACAATGAACTGGTAGAACCGTATGCGGCATGCAGGCTCTGTATTGTGGAAGTGGATGACGGAAGAAAGACAAAACTTGTTACTTCGTGCAATTATCCTGTTCGAAGACCCATCAGTGTATACACCTCTTCAGAAAAGGTACTCAGGAACAGAAAAATCACTTTGGAGATGATGCTTTCCAGATGGCCCAATGTGCAGGTTATCAAGGATCTCGCTAAGAATGCCGGAGTAGAAAAAGCCCGTTATCAGCACCCTGCTGTCGATCTGAATTCCAATGCCTGCATTCTATGCGGTCTCTGCATGAGAGTCTGCGAGCAGGGTATCTGGGAGAATATCATTAACTTCACCAACAGGGGCGCTGAAAGAAATGTTCGAATGCCTTACGATTCCGATCAGCCCCATTGTGTTGGATGCGGCGCCTGCGCTGAAATATGTCCCACCGGGGCAATAACCATGGCTGACGACCCCAACCAGCCCTTCGATGCCGAAATGATAAGAAAAGCCGGCATGAGGATAACCGAGGAGATGATCAGGTACGACGAGGAGCAGTGCGATATGCGCGGTGTGGGAACCGCCCACCTTGTTGAGATAATGGATGCCTACGATCTCCTCCCTGTCATGAACTACCGATACGGAAAGCATGAAGAAACTCCGAAAATCAGCTCCGATGTCTTCAGAAAACACTTCACAAGTGGCAAACCTGACGGATGCTGGCTCGGATGTACCATGGCCTGTGCCAAGGCTATTGAGAACTTTGAACTGAAAACCGGTCCTTACAAGGGTGAGAGAGTCCTTGTTGATGGCCCGGAGTATGAAACGCTTGGCGGTTCATCCAATATGGGAATATTCGATCCCTATTTCGTAGCCGAGTACAATTTCTACTGTGATACGTACGGACTTGATACGATATCCTTCTCAACAGGAACATCCTTTATCATGGAATGTTACGAAGCAGGTGTTCTTGATAAGGAAAAAACAGGAGGGCTTGAACTTCCCTTCGGCGCCAAGGACGCAGCTCTTGAACTCCTTCACCAGATAGGCCGCGGAGAAGGTTTCGGCCTTGTAGCCGGCAAGGGCATTCGTTACATGAAAAAATACTTCGTAGAGAATTTTGGTGCCGATCCGGGTTTTGTGTTTGACATAGGCATGGAAGCCAAAGGGATGGAATACTCGGAATACGTGACCAAGGAATCCCTTGCCCAGCAGGGCGGTTACGGAATAGCCCTTAAAGGCGCCCAGCATGACGAAGCATGGCTCATCTTCATGGACATGGTCAACAAGCAGATACCAACTTTTGAAGATAAGGCGGAAGCCCTTCATTACTTCCCCATGTGGAGAACCTGGTTCGGCCTCTGCGGTCTTTGCAAGCTCCCGTGGAACGATATTGAACCTGCTGACAACGCTGAAACCGATGAACCGGCAAAAGTTCCCGGACATGTTCAGGGGTACTGCGAGTTCTTCGAAGGTGTAACAGGAAAACCTCAGACAATGGACAGCCTGGTAAGAATGTCCGAGAAAGTCTACAACTTCCAGCGCGTGTTCAACCTGAAGATGGGCTTCGGCAGGCGCGAACATGACGCAATACCTTACAGGTCCGCTGGCCCTGTCACAGTCGAGGAATACGAATCACGTCAGGAAAGGTACGACACTCAGCTTAAAGAAGACGCAGGTATTGATCCCACGGGAATGTCTTCCGAAGAGAAAGTAGCCCTTACGCGAAAGCACAGGGAAGCCCAGTACGAGCATCTGCTGAACGCGGTATACAAGCGCAGGGGATGGACAAATGACGGTGTTCCGACTGTCGCCAAGCTTATGGAACTCGGGGTGGATTTTCCCGATGTGATCGAGCTTGTCAAGAAGCATGGAGGATAATCGGGGCGGGAACTGATTGAGTTCCCGCTTACAATCATGATAGTTGTCAATGGAATAGCCCTCGACTGGCATGAAGGTAAAACCGTTCGTGATGTCATAAGGGAAATGAATTACCTCTTTCCCCTTCTTATCGCACGAATCAACGGTAAATTCATACCCAGAAACAAGTACGATTCAACAGAAATTCCCGATGAAGCTACAGTAGATATTATCCATCTGATGTCCGGCGGATAAATACAGGGTTTCAATCATCAATGCCATGTCAGATTCAAAATTGCTATGCCAGTTTTCAATTTTGTTCAAATGAGGATAACCGGGAATTCGCTTTAGCGATATTGAAGATGGAAGAAAACTCAATTTTTTACTGGCCCGGATTATTTTCCATATTAAGGACACTGCTTAGCTTATCGAGAAGATCAGATATGCGATATGGTTTGGAAAGGAAATCTGATATTCCGCTTCCGATGAATTGCTTTTCAACGTGCGTTTTACTATAACCGCTCGAAATTATAACAGGAATAGTGGAATCGATTTCCCTGAGCTTCGAGCATGTCTCTTTCCCGTCCATCTGTGGCATTGTCAGGTCAAGAACAACGCAGACAATCTCTGCCCGTTTCTCCTTGAACAGGTCAAGAGCTTCCTGTCCTCCAGTTGCTGTAAGCACTGAAAATCCCAGTGTTTCCAACATCTCTTTTCCTACTGAAAGAACAGTTTCAACATCATCAACAAGAAGTACGGTTCCTCTGCCAATGAGTTCGTTGTCATCCCGAAATTCCCCCGGTGCTGAATCTGAGGGACCCCAATATGCCGGGAACGCTATCTTTATTGTTGAACCCTTCCCGGGTTCGCTTGAGACTCTGATAGCACCCCCATGCCCCCTGACGATTCCTATCACAGCTGCAAGCCCCAGTCCTCTGCCGAAGAATTTTGTAGTAAAGAACGGATCAAACATGCTGGCAATTGTTTCTTTATTCATTCCGCAACCTGTATCTGTCACTTTGACGAATACATAAGTACCCTCCGGATTTCCTTGCTTGATGTATTCTTCGGTAATCCCGGTACCGTCAAATTCCATTACACCTGAAGTAAGTTTGATGATGCCGCTCTTCTCACCAATTGCTTCCGAAGCGTTTGTGATGAGATTCATGACTATCTGGCTGATCTGTGAGATATCGGCTCTGATTGGCGGAAGCTTTTCTGCAAGGTTGTAACTGAGAATTATGTTCTTTGATATTGATGTCTTGAGAAGATAGGTCATTTCTTCAATAATATCGTTTAGATTCAGAATTTCAATTATAAATTTACCTTTACCTGAATACGCCAGCATCTGCCTGCTTAGGTCGGAAGCCCGCATTGCCGCTTTCTCAATTTGCATGATGTTCGCATGCGTTGAAGAAGATGGAGAAAGGCCTCTAAGGGCAAGATCAGCGTTTCCAAGAATACCAACCAGCAGATTGTTGAAGTCATGAGCAATGCCACCGGCAAGTACGCCAAGGCTCTCCAGCTTCTGGGCATGCTGAACACCCTTCTCAAATTCAAGGCGTTCCTCTTCCGCCCTTCTGCGATCCGAAATATCTCGTACAACTGACTGGAGATAGTCCTCTTCAGCGATAGACACCTTGTTCAAAGCCACCTCAGCGCAAAACGGAGTTCCATCCCATCTGCAATGAAGCCATTCAAAAAGCTGGGGTATCTCCTTGAGCGCTTCTAATGCTCTTCTTTCTCCCAAAAAACGGGATTTTGTACCGTTAGGCTGGAGTTCGGGAGAAAAACGGTAAGGCGATTTTCCAATGATCTGCCCGCGCGTGCAACCGAACATCGCAAGAGTCACCGGATTACAGTCCACTATTCTGTAATCCTTCATTATGAATATCGCGTCTCTTGCTGAATTGAATAAATTACGGTAGCGTTGTTCGCTTTCCCTGAGTGCGCTCTCAGCTTTTTTCCTTTCAAGTATTTCACGCATGAGCATATCATGTGAAAGACATCCTGCGAGTGATAATGCAAATTTTGAAACAACACTTCGAAGCTGGTTGATTTCCCTTTCGCTAAAAGGCTCTTCTCGGGATACCGAATAGAGTTTGAGAACACCTATTTCATTCAGAGGAAATATCGTGAACATTCCCCTGTCCATTCCTTTTTCAGTAACCAGATCCTGAAAAGCCGCCTCAGAAGAGGCTACGCTTACAATTTCGCCGGTTCTTAGTGCCTCAAAAAGCGGACTGTTAATCGAAAGATGAGTATCTTTAACCTTGAACTCAGGATAAGCATAAATGAGAGTAACTTCAGCAGAATCCTGTATTTGAGTCAGAAAAGCATTTCTAATCCAGATGGATACGAATCCCAGATTTTTTCTCAGCATCAATGTATTTAGAAAACTGATGCAGTTTTCCCTCACATTGATTGAAGTACCAATTGAAAGTGACAGTTCGTATAGAAGAGAAATCTCCTGAATGATCTTTCCGGAATCAGAATTGTTCTTACTCATACAGAATCAATACAACCGTCGTAAGATTCAGATATTCAAGATATCGTTCTCCTAAGGATGAAATTTCTCCCAGAGTCAGAACTCCTTCGGGGATTTCCTCATTATCAGCAGGTTGAATTCCACGAATGATTGCCTTGAGTTCCTCAGTATATTCGTTTTCAAGAAGAAGCGCTCTGGATATGCAGTCTGAAACAAGACAGTGACGAATTCTTCGTCCTTCAGGTAACCGGCAATCTTCCGCAGCCATTTGTGCTGCTTTAATCAGAGACTCTTTCTTTCCGCCGAGAATATCGACTACCGCATTGCCCTGCACTTCCCCTCCACAGACAATATCACCTTCAGCAGTCATGGCAACAGTGGCTCGCCCTATGCTTTCACAGCCCTCTCTAAATAGTCCAAGAGGGTATTCCTTTGCTATATCGTAGAAATCGTTTTCAGAGAACTTCCTGCCCGAATCCTTTTCTATAGCCTTACGGTACACTTCGAAAGCATTTTCCCAGTTAAATTCATTGATCAAGTTTCGATCCGTTCGCGTCGCAACAAATGGACCAAGCATTTTCTTCCAGCCATGACGGACACCAAGAGAACTCTCAAGCTTGACAAGAACAACTATCGCTGCATCATTACAAAACCCTTCGGATGAAAAAAGGCATAGGTCTTTCTTCATGCTCTGGTAGCCTGCTCCTCCGCCGAAGTAATTAACTGAATTTCCCAGCTTATCAAGCATCTCCGAAAGGAACAATCCGATATTAGGAGCCATTCCGTCGATCAGGATAATGGCGGTGTATTTAGTATCGGATTCCATATTCTGAAATCCTGTGAAATCAGGAATCTTTATGCAATCCGGTTCCTTTATACATAAAACAGCCGGTTTCCTTATTCCAGGCATTTTACGGATGATTGCGCCTCTGGTGCATTTCGACTCGCCATGAATGACACCGGGAAATATCCCACCGAAAAAGCATATCCCCTTGTTATTCAAGTCACTCGTCATACCTTCAACATCAGGTACACTATCTTCCCCAATAAGGATCATGACTACTTCATTGTCTTTTACATCAAGCTCGCAAACAGCTTCAACGATGCTATCTCGATTCACTTCAGTCAAAAACATATTCCACCTCGCAAATTTCCTGCTACGATTATTCTATATGAATTTTGATCCAGCGCCAAACTGTCTTAACAAGAAGGCATTTTCATGAGTTCTTTGATATATTGTCAAACTGCTGCGGGAAGCTGGTGTATTGGTATGCAGTTCATCTGATCAAACGTAACCGTTTAGCTGTTAAATGAACAATTCTGATAGAGTTTTGACCATAAGAATAAATGTGCCATATTCAAAAGGAAAAATAACACTGTGATTGGTGATCAACTGCACCTGATTCTTATCCGGTATCTTTTCAGGTGAGTGAGTTTCAGCAGTAACCAAAGGTGATACATGATGAAAAGCCCGATTCACAATGATCTGAAAACGGATATGCTTGATAATGCTCCTGTGATCATCGCATTCCTCGATATGGATCACAATATTGTCTGGGCTAACAAAGCATATCAGAAAACCACAGGTTTGTCTCTGCAGGAAATGGAAGGTAAGAAATGCTACTTATCCTGGGGACTTGCCGAACCTTGTAGTAATTGCCCTGTGATGAAAGCAATTAATACGGGAGAACCCAGCGAAGCCGAGTTGACTCCGCAAAATCAGGAACAATGGTCTGATACCCAGGGTTTATGGTTGATAAGGGCAATGCCAATCAGAAATGAGGACGGCGATATAATCGGTGCAATGATGGTTGCTTTCGATATCACCGACCGCAAAAAGGCGGAGAAAACGCTCCGAGAAAGTGAAGAACAGCTACAAACTCTGATTAACGCTATGCCGGGTTTTATATGTTTCAAGGATGGTGATGGACGTTGGATCAAGGTTAATGATGCCGGCATCCGCATTTTCCAGCTTGAGAATATTGACTATCGAGGAAGGACAGATTCCGAACTGGCTGAACTCAGCAACCATCTTCAAGGTGCTTTCCTTACGTGCGAAAAATCCGATAAAATGGCATGGAATGAGAAACGTCTTTTTACCCAGGAAGAGAGAATTTCTCAGTCTGATGGAACGATTCGAGATTATGATGTCACCAAAGTCCCTGTTTTTCATTCGGATGGCAGGCGTAAGGGCATCGTTGTTATTGGACATGACATCACAGACCGCAAGAATGCGGAGGATGCGCTGCGGAAGAGCGAAAAGAAATACCGCTCCCTCACCGAGAACATGTCTGACATCGTGTATTCGATTGACCTGAATGGCACTTTAACCTACATCAGTCCTCAGACAAAACAATATGGTATAAATCCTGAGACATTAATATCCAGGAATCTGTTGGAGATTGTCCACCCGGAAGACCGGGATAGCATTGCAAAAGAGTATCAGAGAGTTCTTGAAACAGGTAAGGAGTTTCCCAGCACATTCAGAGTGCTGGATACAGAGGAAGATATTCACTGGTTCGAAGATATAGGAAAAATCCAACGCGACAAAGAAGGGAACGTCACCGGACTGGCGGGTGTTCTCCGCGACATCACCGAACGCAAACAGACAGAAAAAGCATTATGTGATAGCGAACAGAATTTCAGAGATATGACGAATCTTTTACCACAGATCGTCTTTGAGATTGATACCGATGGAAATCTCACTTTTGTGAATAAACAGGCATTTGATTCTTTTGGATATTCTCAAGAGGAATTCGAAAAAGGAGTTAATCTTCTGCAGACATTAATCCCGTCCGACAGAAAAAAAACAAAAGAGAACATACAGAATTCGTTGCGTGGAAAAGCTGTTAGAAATTCTGAGTATACTGCCCTGAGAAAAGATGGAAGCACATTTCCAATTGTAATATACTCAAGTGCAATTCTTAAAGATAACAAACCCGTTGGTTTAAGAGGAATCATTGTTGACGCTACCGAACTTAAGCATGCCGAAGAGGAAAAGGCACAGATCGAGGATCAATACCGTCAGGCTCAGAAAATGGAATCAGTCGGTCGTCTGGCGGGTGGAGTAGCTCACGATTTTAACAACATGCTTGGAGTAATTCTCGGTTACACGGAAATACTGCAGAACAAGATATCCCCAGACCAACCGATCTATGCTGCCCTTCAGGAGATCCATAAGGCCGCAGACCGCTCCGCCGACCTTACCCGGCAATTACTCGCCTTTGCCCGCAGACAGACTGTATCGCCCAAAGTGCTTGAACTTAATGAGACCGTGGAAGGAATGCTTAATATGCTCCTGCGGCTCATAGGCGAGGATATAGATCTCGTATGGCTGCCGGGTACGGATCTTTGGCCGATTATGGTGGATCCGGCACAGATCGATCAGATTCTGGCCAATCTGTGCGTCAATGGCCGTGATGCCATCGCAGGCGTAGGTAAGATGACCATAGAAACAAGAAACGTTTTTCTCAACAAGTCCTATTGCAACAAATTTCCAGGATCTATCCCCGGCGAGTATATTCTTCTTGCCGTTAGTGACGATGGCTGTGGCATGGACAATGATACTCTGGAAAATCTCTTCGAACCATTTTTCACAACCAAAGAAGTTGGTCAGGGTACCGGCCTTGGGCTGGCCACTGTCTACGGCATAGTCAAGCAGAACAACGGTTTCATCAACGTATGCAGCAAACCTGGCGAAGGAACGACCTTTAATATCTACCTTTCAAGATACGTTGGGGAAAAAGCGCAGATGCAAAAGGAAAGTCAGACGGAACCGGTTGGACATGGCAACGAAACCATCCTTCTGGTGGAAGATGAGCCGGCAATTCTGGAAATGGCAACGGCTATGCTTGAAATGCAGGGTTACACCGTTTTGGCCGCCACCATACCATGTGAGGCCATCCTTATGGCCGAGAAATACGACAGCGAAATTCACCTGCTCATGACCGACGTGGTAATGCCCGAAATGAACGGTCGTGATCTTGCTAAAAAACTGTTATCACTTCGTCCGGATATTAAGTACCTGTTCATGTCCGGCTATACAGCCAACGTTATCGCCCACAGGCGTGTGCTGGACGAAGGTATTAATTTTATCCAGAAACCCTTCACTTTGCAGGACCTGTCTACAAAAGTGCGTGAAGTCCTGGACTGCGAATGAGAAGATCATAACCCGTTTAATCCCCGGCTATAAGTCTTGATGCAGTTTCTACATCTATTTCTCCATCACTGAGCCTCTTGAGAACATCAGCGGGGTCCTGTGGAGGTTTTTCACCCTTCAGTTCACTGAACATACTTTCTATTCTCAGTCTTACAGTAGGATAAGATACGCCCAGTTTCCTCTGTACTTCCTTGAGATTCCCTCTTGATTCCATGAACAGGTCAAACAATTCTCTGTTTTTCGCCTCAAGTGCACATACCGGGCACAAGTCGAACTCACCGTTTACTTCTGTACCACAGGAGCTGCACTGAAGTTTAACAACTATGAGTCTGTCTCCGCAACTTGGACATTTAGGTGGAATGGAACTGTCACTCATTTTCTCTCATTTCCTCGTTTTTCTGTTGTTTTTCTTCTTCCACGTACTTCTCTTTAACAGGTTCTTTGCCGGACCGCACGATTGAGATATTGCCTCCCATGGTTTTTATTCTGAGTTCGGGGGATTCATCTCCATCCGTCAGGTCTATATTTACTCTGGAAGAACCAGGATGTCCAGACTCGGTTAATCCGGATATATCATCCTGAACGGATATTTCACCTCCCATGGTCTTTGCCGATATCTCAGCCTTTGTACTTTCACATATATCCAGTATTATGTTACCGCCCATTGTAGTAACTTTTGAATCTTCATTCCAGTCATCAGTAAGTCTGATCAGAATATTTCCCCCCATCGTTTTCGATCTGAAAGCTCTTGAAACTTCATTCAGGCTGATATCGCCACCCATTGTTTTAATATCAGTTGTTGCAGATATACTGTTTAGAGTGATGTTTCCACCCGTTATGCTCGCCTTTATATTTCCAACCGTTTCCGGAATGTTTAGCGACAGATCACCCTTATCCCATTTTAGATAAACCGTTCCATTATCCCGGTATAAGCGTATGTTTGGAGTATTATCTCCAATTACTTCAAGAATCGAACCTTCTACTCCGTTCAAAACCAGATCACCCCCGCTTTTCCTACTTCGCCTGTGAACAGGTCGTTTCAGAACAAGCTTTGTACCTTCTTCCAGTTCAATTGAACCTTCTAGAAGCTCGGCATCTTCGAATATATCTTCATCTATTTCAACGAATTCATCATCATTACCGGATACAGAGTCCTTTACGATACCGCGAACCATGCGGCCTATATCACGCAATCCGTCAAGACCGGTTATATGCCCGCTTCCTATGTTCTCACGCATCATACGCTTCTTTTCCTTAACCCTCCTTGCCGGTGATTCTATCTCCCTTCTCTTTTGGTTACCTTTCTCAAGTGCTTCCAGAAGTTTTGCGCCATCGTCGGCACTTATTTTTCCATCGGACACCATCTGAAGGATCTCTCTCTGTTCTTCGCTCATGACCGCTCCTTTCAATTTGTGAATTATTGTGAGTAATTTATAATGTTTGTTTTACATTTTGTCAAGTATTTGTTTCCATAGTGTCAAATTTTTTGTATCAATTCAGGAATTTGTAATGTGATGTGAACGTACCATACTTAGTAAACTTGCGAAAGTCTTAATGAAATGGGGATGTACAAGACTTAGAAGACTTATAAAACATAATAATTGTAAATAATCCGCTAAAAAATATTATTGAATATTTTCAAGATAATATGTATATTTAATCATGATATAATAAAGATTCGCGGTTATTCGGTCCAGTAGGTTGAAGAAGTTTGGTACGTCCCCGGGTTTCCGCAGTGTTTTATATCACCTCTGAGAATCTCAAGGGCATGATCGAGAACAGGGAAAGTAAAACCGGCGCATTCGATCGCGGCCTTCCTGCTCCCCGGAAGATTAATCACCAGCGTACGTTCTCTGATTCCAGCCCGGGCTCTTGAAAGCCACGCCGATTCAACGATTTCCGCTGACTTCTGCCTTATCATCTCCGGGATTCCGGGAACCGCCCTGTCGCAGACCATTTCCGTCGCTTCCGGAGTAACGTCCCTTACCGAAAATCCTGTTCCACCCGTCGTAAACAGCACATCAAGGAAACCATCCTCGCACCAGTTCCTGAGTTTTGCCGCTATTTCAGGCACCTCATCGGGAACAATGTCATACCTTGCCGGAAGAAAACCGTTACCGCGAAGCAATTCTATCAATGCGGGACCGCTCAGATCATCGTAAACCCCTCCGGACGCTGAATCACTTACGGTCAGTACACCTGCGCTGTATCCTGGTTTACGGAGTATTTCAACTGAATCGCCCGGTTTAACAGCGCCACCTGTGAGAACTTCAGCGAAGACACCCTCCCGGGGGAAAATGTTCTTCTGAATGACATTGTCAGCATGGCCGTCGGAATCGTCCTTACCTATTTCCGTAATTCTTACAATCGCGGAATCGCCAAGCTTCATCTGAACTCCCCGAAGAAGTGTATGCATTTCGATTGCGCCATGGATATCGATATTCTCACCGCAGCAGCCGTGCAGGGTTCTTATTCCATCCGCTTCCATTTTTGCAAGGGACAGCTCCGAGAGTATCGAAACCTGGCGCGGACCTTCCCCTCCGTGCGCGTCTCCCTCAACACCGAAGTTACGAACGAGATTGATGAAATTCTGTTTTACTTTTCGCGTATGGCTTTTCTCGGAAAGACATACAGCGCTTACCCTTGCCATCTGTACTCTCCCGATTTTCCTCCGCTTTTACGTACGAGCCTTACTTCTCCTATTTCCATGCCCCTGTCCAGTGCCTTGGTCATATCGTAGATGATAAGAAGGGCGGTAGTAACTCCTGTGAGGGCTTCCATCTCAAATCCGGTTGATTCGATGCCCTTAACGGTACAGGTAACTTCAACGGTGTTTCCGTACCTGCTGAAATCTATCTCCACCACGCCGATTCTTACTGGATGACACAGCGGTATTAATTCCCAGGTTTTCTTCACTGCGGTAATGGCGCCTATTCTAGCTGTAGAGAATACATCGCCCTTGGGAGCGGAGTCATCGTCAATCGCAGCGGCAGCGTTCCTGCCAAGTTTAATACAACCGGATGCTACAGCTGTTCTTGCTGTAGGTTCCTTCAATGAAACATCAACCATCCTTGCATTTCCCTTTTCATCAATATGTGACATTTTCTTCATACTAACCGCCTATTCTCCACATCTTCGCATGAACACATCCACCGTGTGAATCAGGTTTTCTCATTACGGTTTCCCTGACCAGCTTAGAAATCGTTTCATCACATGAATCACCGCGCAGCAGCTCTATCAGCGATACTCCCTCCGCCGCCGCCAGACATGTGTAAAGAGTGCCCCGGGCCGAAAGTCTTATTCTACTGCAGGAGCTGCACATGGGATCGGAGAATGGCGCGATTATTCCGAAGGTCAGCCCGGTGTCCTCTTCGGTGTAAATACCTGCTGTACCGATATCATCCTGCCTGACGATTTTTCCAAGAACGGAAGCTCTTTCGATTATCTCATCCCTCGAAACAAATGTATCATCGGACAGCATCGAAGGCATATGTTCAATGAAACGAACTGTAACGCCTGTCTCCCCGCTCCATTTGATGAACTCGGCTATCTCGTCATCGTTGATATTTCTCATGACTACGCAATTCACCTTTACCGGACCAAAACCTGCATCGAAGGCTGACGCAATGGCATTCTCAATGATTTCCAGGGATATATCCCTCCTGGAAATAAGTCTTATCCGGTCATCCCTCAGGCTGTCCAGGCTGATGTTGACCCTCTTTATACCCGCACCGGCAAGCTGAGGCGCCATACCGCTTAGTAATAGTCCATTTGTCGTAAGTACAAGTTCTTCAGGGTGGTGACCGGAAACTCCGCGCAAGAGGTCCAGAAGCCCTTTTCTTACGAGTGGCTCCCCTCCGGTTATCCTGACTTTCCTGATGCCTGCCGCTTTTATTATTATCCCGGTAAGTTGGATGGTTTCATCCACGGATAGAACATCATCGTGAGATACAAGGGGAATACCCTCCTCCGGCATGCAGTAGATACACCTGAGATTACACCTGTCCGTCACCGAAAGCCTGAGGTAATCGATCTCTCGCCCTTTTGAATCCTTCACGAAAAGGAAAGTTCACCCGCTGTGGAACTGAGAAAGTGAAAAGGCAGGGCTTCCCCGTCCCGAATACTCAATTGATCAATACCAACCATGGCCAGGGCGTTGATATTTACAGTACTCATAAGATCTCCCGAACCTGAGGAATCAGGATGATGAAGCTTCCATGAATTGCCTTCCCTGTATGCAAGAACCCTGAGAAAATGCAGTCTTCCCGGCTTCTTTCTGTAATCAGAAGTTATTTCACCATGGTATATGCGCTTATGGTATCCCTTGAAGCCTGATTTTTTTCTCAGAAGTGGAAGAACGTACTCCTCGATGGATACCATCACTGAAACAGGATTCCCCGGCAGGCCGAAAACAGGCTTTCCTGTCGGTCCGCTGCCGAAGGTCAGGGGTTTGCCTGGTTTCTGGGCAACCATCCTGAAGTGTATATTCACACCCAGGGATTCGAGAACGGATGGAACGAAATCCCTTGTTCCCTTCGAAACTCCCCCAGCTGTCACAAGAACATCGCTGCAGCTGAGAAGCTGGGTAAAGGTTGCCCTGAGAGAATCCGGATCGTCAGCGGAATGTATCGACACCTCGACCGGAAAACCGCTCATTGACAATTGAGAATTAATCAAAGGCAGATTCGCGTTCCTTACTTTTCCCGGTGACGGTATCCATGTGGGTGGAATAACTTCAGTTCCTGTAGTTACCACGGCAATATGGGGTTTTCTGAAAACCGGCAATACACTCCTTCCGGCCATAGCAGCAATACCCATATGCTGATGGGAGAGTCTTGTACCATGCTCCAGCACCATCTGACCTTTGTTAATGTCTTCGCCCCTCCAGCAGATGTGCGCCCCCTCAGACGGAACCTTTTCAAGATGTAAAATGGAATCTTCAATAACTGATTCTTCGACTATTACGATTCTGTCCGCGCCTTCAGGTACGGGAGCCCCTGTCATTATCGGGTATGCAACGCCAGGTTTTACTCTGATTTCTCTGGAATCACCCGCAGTGATCTCTCCTTGGAGTTCGTGCCTATGATCGTCTCCTGAAATGGCAAATCCATCCATTGCCGACCGGTTGAAAGGTGGCATATCGATATCAGAATGGACATCCTCGGCCAGAATGTGACCGTCAGCCTTACCTATGGGCACTTCTTCCATCTCCGGTTCTCCTGAATTATCAAGTACCAGTTTCAGTGCTTCCTCTATCGGTAGCATTATACCTCCAGTTTTTCAAGCATCTTAATGAAATCCTCTTCAGATTTTTCCCAGATGTTAAGCAGAGTCTCCGCCAGAGGAGTAATGCTGGTTCCTCCGCCTCCGGCTCCTCCCCTGCCGCTGAAAAGCAGTTTCGCGCCAAGCCGCTGCTCCGCGTCATGCAACAGTATCCAGGCTCTTTTGTATTGAATTCCGGTTTTCTTCGCAGCCTGGAGTATCGAACCTGTCTCACGGACAGCTTTAAGAAGATCCATTCGCCCCTCACCGAAGAGTGGTTTTCCATGAATGTTCAGCCAGTGCTTGCCGCCGATCGTAATTGGAGAACTGTTTCTAATTTCCATAAATCCGGGAACAAGCCGGGCGATTTTTTCGGCATTCCCTGCTGAAACCGGGCCCGGGGAAATGAGGTCTGCTTTCTGTTCCAATCCTTCCGCAGACAGTTTCTGCCCGGATTCTGAACTTATATGAATATGAAAATCAGGATCGAATAAATTAAGAACCGAGTTGCTCTCGAGAATGAGAATATCCGTATCGAACGAAAAGCCGCCAATAGCGTCTGCAAGTTCGTCTATGGCTGAATACTTGAAGAACATAACCTTTGAAGCGCCGGCTGTACTGTAACGGTCAGTATCTGCACCCGGAGGTCCCGGGCCGTCGGTGATACCGTCAGGACCGTGCCCCCCATGCGACAGCTTGATACAGGTAACCGTTAATCCGGATGACGTCAGTTCTTTTACGAGGCTTTCGGCGATCAGTGTTTTGCCGAGTTTTCTGCAATCCGATGAGATGACTACCCTTTTTTTCAAAGCACTCCATCCAAACAACATTTACGGGTTATACCAATGAAACATAACGACTGCAGATGTTATGGAAAACTGTCTTATTCTGTTTGGCTGCCTATAGGATTTCAAACGTATAACCTTTTCCTGATGAATAGAGCTTACAAAACTTAGGTTAGCGGATATGAAATTGTTTATAATGTTGTTTATTGTTCGAATTGGCTGCCATATCAGGATTTTTTGCTCTGAAACAAATAAGGTGAGAATCTGTTTAAACCGTTTTCAGTATATCAATAGAGAGGGAATTTATGTTTACAGGATTTTATCGGATATGGGTATTATCAATACTGTGCACTGTTCTGACAGTTACGCGCATCTCAGCTGAACAGGTTGAAGCGCCTGTTCTTGACAATATGGGCTTCGAGGTTACGGATGCTGACAGCCTTATGCCGCTAAACTGGATCTTTGAAGGTCCTGGCTACTCCGGGGGTTGTGATTCTCTGGTGGCCTATAATGGGAAACGCTCCTTCAGAATAGACTACATAGACATAGAGCCGGCGGACAACTACGGTTTTATTTGCCGATACATTCCTTTCATTACTTGATGCCGCCACAGAACCTGAGAGGCAGCAATCACTCCTGGGTCTGATAGATAATCTTGAACCAGTCTCAGCCCGTGAATGCTCGATTTCTTCAACTGATGAGATCCGTCTGAGTCCGAATTTCGATTGGATCAGCGGCCCTGAGGTTGGTCCGGAGCTTGCCGCCGCGCTCTTGAACGTTTACGAGGGGCGTTTTCAGGAGGAACATTACTACGTGAGAGGAACGCCCCATTCCAACTTCAACGAATGCGGGTACGAGGATATGGCCATCCCTGATACGGGATTCCGGCTTCTGGCCCTGTATCGGTACTGGGGAATCATCGAGTATTACTTCCCGTACCGCTATGCAATTGACGGAGACTGGAACGATATACTCAGGGAATACATCCCTGTCTTCGTAGCAGCTGATGATCCGCTTTCCTATCAACTCGCGCTTCAGCAGCTTATTGTAAATGTCGGTGATTCCCACGCGAAAATTCTGGACGAACCGGACGCTTTGCGGGAATTCTTCGGCAGTTTCTTTACTCCCGTCCGGCTTGCGTATGTAGAAAACCAGTGGGTTGTTGATGGATTCACCCATGAGTCCGCCCTATCGGCAGGAGTCGAAATCGGTGATGTAGTAACGGCCATTGAAGGTCGACCGATCTCGGAGCGCGTTGAAGAGCTGTACCCGTATATAAGTGCTTCAACTGAGGGTTCGTTCTACGAGAGACTCGGCAGAAAATTGCTGCGGGGCAACACCGGGACGGTAAATATCAGCGTTCAGAGGGGCTGTGATACACTGGTTATCACTATGCCCGGGATAGAAGAAGATGATCTGAATATGGACATGGCTAAACGGCCTGCGGCAGGCGATGGCCCGTATACTCTTCTGGACAACAGAACCGGTTACGCTTACGCAGGTATGCTCACAAGAGATGATGTCGAAGGGATGATGGAGGAATTCCAACACACGAACGGGTTGATACTTGATCTGCGGGATTACCCGAAAGACTTCGTGTTATACGCTGTGGCAGATTTCATCCTGCCTGAAGAGACAACTTTTGTCCGATTTACATATCCCGATTACACTAATCCAGGAACTTTCATCTGGAAAAAGCCTGGTACCGCCGGAAGAGGGGATTCTCCCTACGAAGGCAAAATCGCTATCCTTATCGATGAAGGCTCCGTAAGTCAGGCTGAGTTCACTGCGATGGCCTGGAGGCTTGCGCCTCAGGCCCGGGTATTCGGCAGCCCGAGTGACGGGGCAGATGGCGACGTGGTATTTGTCCGGTTTCCAGGGGGTGTCAGTACCAGGTTCACCGGAATTGGTGTCTACTATCCGGACGGAAGCGAAACGCAAAGGGTGGGAATTCAGCCTGATGTGCTCGTCATGCCAACTGTCGATGGCTTGCAGACAGGCCATGATGAGGTACTCGAAGCGGCACTGGAGTGGTTGGCTGAACCTCGGGAATAACCGGTTTCCCCAGGAGTTGGAACAGCTTGGATATCCTTCCTTTTACCTCATCCCGGATTAGTATTTCAGCAGAATCATCCGCTTTGTGCAATTGAATGAAGATCCTTCAATCCTGCAGAAATACACTCCCGGAGTGATAGTATGCCCTCTCCTGTCAGTCCCGTTCCAAATTATGGAATGAGAACCGGTCTCCATTGGTTCATCAATCAAAGTCGTTACACTTCTACCGTAAATATCGTAGATCGAAAGGGACACCGCTCCATCTACCCCCGATGGAACATCAAAAGCAATTGTTGTTAAATGACTGAAAGGGTTAGGATAGATGCTGATCCCAGCTGGTTCAGCCACCGTACCGGATCGCGGCTGCGAAACCGATGTCTCAGGACCTAGTTTTATCAGATATATATTGTATTCCCCGGCATAAAAATCGTACGTACTTCCGGCAACGATAAACCCGCCGTCAGTAGTCAAATCCACCGATCTGCCCCGATCAAGATTTTCTCCTCCTACAGTCATTGACCATTCAGTATCACCACTGTCATCCGTTCTTATGAGCCAGACATCAAAATTGCCGGCCCCGATGGATTCAGTGTAACCGGCAACGATATACCCTCCATCGCCTGTTTGCAGTACGGAACAGCCGCAATCCTCTTCAGCTCCGCCGAAAGTCTGCGCCCATATGCTTCCACCGTCGCTATCTGTCTTCACCAGCCAGATATCGTAATCACCTGAACCGTAGGATCTGGTATCACCTGCTATAATGTAACCGCCATCCGCGGTCTGCTGAACCGAATGACTGCGCTCGGTGCCGGTTCCTCCGAAGGTGTTCGTCCACGATGAATCACCGCTGCTGTTGGTCTTAATCAGCCAGAAATCACTGCTTCCCGCTCCGTAGGAATAGGTATCGGCAATAACGACGTAACCACCATCAGCGGTCTGCTGAACCGACATACCATTATCGCAATTGTCTATTGTTCCGAATGTTTTTGCCCATTCACATTCTCCATCGGTATCTGTTTTTACCAGGCAGACATCCCAGTCTCCAGTACCGGAAAGATCCGTCATACCGGTAAGAATGTATCCTCCGTCCGTGGTCTGCTGTACCGATGTTGCCCAGTCCCAGAATGATCCTCCGAACGTTTTTGTCCAAAGAGTATTGCCTGCGCTATCGGTTCTTATAAGCCAGATATCGAGACCACCCGCTCCATAGGAACTGGTAGAGCCAGCTATTATGTATCCTCCATCCGTGGTCTGATCCACAGAGAATCCCCGATCCTCTCCCGTCCCTCCGAATGTCTTTGTCCAGAGGCTATTACCCATATTATCGGTTTTGATGAGCCAGACGTCAAAATTTCCTACTCCGAAGGATTGCGTGTCGCCAACAACGATATATCCGCCATCCGTCGTCTGCTGAACACACCGCCCGAATTCATAATTACCTCCACCGAAGATTTTCGTCCACTGCACATCCGGCTCTGTCTGGGCTGATGAAAATGACGTTAGAATAACTATTACACTGAGTAGAAGCATCTTCCTTTTCTGCATCTTCATCAACCTTTCGAGAAAAGTAATTATAATTCAATGTTATAGCACATTTTCGATCTGAAAACCACGTTTTCCACATTACTTTCTTTGCAGGAGCAGATGGAAAAACCGAAGATAGGATAGAAAACCTCAGGAGGAATGCTAAGTCAGATTTTCAGCACTCCGAACAAACCGTCACTCAATTCTTTTAAACTGAATGGTTTAGTGATAGTACCCATGAATCCATAGTCAGAATAATCAGACAATACAGGATTGTTTGAGTAACCGCTTGATACAATTACCTTAACGTCAGGATCGATTTTAAGGAGTTGTATTATTGCATCCTCCCCTCCCATCCCTCCAGGTATAGTCAAATCCATGATAACTGCATCAAAGGGATTATCTGATTCTTCTGCAGCGATATAAGCCTCAATTGCTTCCTGCCCGTCCCGAACGGCAGATGCCTTAAAACCCAGGCTGCCCAGCATTTCAACAGCAACATTCCTGACCATTTCCTCATCATCCATAACCAGTACCCGGCCCTTGCCGGCCTTTGGGGGTTCTATATCCTTTATTATGATTTCAGGCTTTTCATTTGTTGCGGGAATATAGATGAAAAATGTTGTACCATGTCCCGGTTCTGATTCAACGGTCATCAACCCATCATGTTTACAGATTATGGAATACGCAGTTGCAAGACCCAACCCGCTCCCTCTGTCCTTAGTTGTGAAGTATGGGTCAAATATCTTCTGAAGGTTTTCTTTGGCTATACCAACTCCCTGGTCATTTACAGTTACCATTACATACATTCTATCTTCCAGCGGAAGAGTATGTTCTGTTTTTCCTTCTACATTCTTTGCTTTAATAGTAAGAAGACCGCCATCAGGCATTGACTGGTGTGCATTGATCGTTAAATTCTCGATGACCTGCCTGAACTGCACCACGTCGATGTTAACAGCCCATAGATCGTCAGGCTGAATGTATTCAAACCTGATTTTGGTACCGCTTAAAATGAAATTCACGGAATCAGTGATTATCTCTGAAATTGAAGCAGTTGTCCTGAGAGGTGTGCCGCCTCTGGAGAAAGTAAGAAGTTTCTGAGTCAATCCCTTTGCTCTGTTCGCTGCATCTTCAGCATTATTCAAAAACCTGAGAGCTTCACCTGCCGGATCTGAAAACGTCTTTGCTATGTTGATATTACCCAGTATCCCGGTCAGTATGTTGTTGAAATCATGAGCGATTCCACCAGCAAGAACACCGATGGATTCTATCCTCTGGATCCTTAATTGCTCTTCTTCCATCTTTTTACGTTCAGCAATATCGAGCGCAACGATCTGAACCGCAGCCCTGCCCTTGAAAGTAAAAGGTATGGCTACCATATCTACATCCACAACAGAACCATCGATCTTTTTAAATCTTCTTTCCGTCAGTGGAGTTTCACAATGCTCTTCCAATATTTCGGTTATAAAATCCATCATTGTTTCGTAATCGTCCGGATGGATAAAATCCTGAAGTTGTTTTCCAATGATTTCGTCGGGATTTTCCGCTCCCAGAAGCTTTATCCCGGCATTATTAGCAAAGTTAAGTTTATTATCACTGAAAATAAAGATGGATTCCGGTGAAGACTCAACAAGCCTTCGGTACCTTCCCTCGGATTTCAGCAAAGCCTTTTCAGCCTCTTTGCGTTTGACAATATCGATAAAAACGCTCAGTGAGCTTTCAACTATACTCCTGTCTTTCTCCTCAAAGGGGAAACGGAATATTTTATCCTCGGTCTTATTGCCAATTAAGAGCGCAATTCCTTCGTGCCTGTTGAAAGTCCAAAGGATATATGGTGTTTCAATTGCGCTGCAGAGAGTGTCGGCAATAGAGCCCGGTGCTGTTCCCGAGTTTACAAAAAGGAATTCCGGCACCTTGCCCGGTAACTTGATAACCGGCTTAATGTCCTTTCTTGAACCAGGATCGAACTCTGAAACAAAAGTATCTGCAGCCTCATCGTATCGAAGAATGAGGATACGATCAGCAGACATGCTGCTCATGATTGCCTGAAAAAAGTGGTTCTCGATACTCTCGATGGAGACGTCACTGTTGATCAAATTGTACGTTTTCAGAATAAGCGAATTTATTGTCAGAGATCGTCTGACATCTTTTCGAACTTCAGTGAGTTCCTGTTGTAATCTCAGTATCTGTTGGCCGAGTTCATCAGATTGACGGCGATAGTAATCTCTCTCTGCTTTAATATCATTCATAGATCTATCCATTTGTGAATACCGTCAGAACTCCTGTCCAGTCCAGTGGACGGCTGCGGCCTAGTAGCGGTGCGATCTCCACACCTGAGTAAAAACCCAAAAATGGTATGCTCTCACCTATTATCTTCCTGACGATATCAGCCTCCTCGGTCTCAGAGCCGCTTAAGGCGGAAGCTCTCCCCGCGCAGTCAATATACAGGGCAAATTCCGCATTTCCCAGGTCAATAGTTTCGAGCAGTTCAGCGGTACCCTTATCAACCGATTCAACCATCAATTGATTATCCCGCGACATTACCTGGACAATATCTCCCTGCTGGAAATCCGCCTCAAAGATCGTTACAGAACCCTCTTCATGGTTTGAGTCAATAACAAGGCGATTTACATACATCTGTTCATCGAAGGGGGCGTATTGTTCTCCATACTTCTTACCGAGTGTAACTATGAAAGGGATCTTTGAATTGCATAATTCTTTCGAGTCAATCCCGAGCATCTCGCTGAAAACATCTGTTGCGGGACGACCGTCAAGTTCGTACAGAACGGGACCATCGATCCTTGTTATTTCCTTAAATGAACTGATAGGTTTGCAGCCATGCATTATGGTCGTATGTGAAGTAAAAACCTCCGGAAGGACTATCCCCATGACCGAGTGCTCAACCGCCCTGCGGCCATCGAAAATGAAACTTGGTGAAAATGTAAAATCTCCAACCAGGCCTGAACCAATGATATTCAGAGTATCTTTATTAAGCTCGGCATATATCCCATCCATCAAAGTGCTTCCCGTATAGAGTACGGGGGGCGGTGTTGATCTAAGGTTGGTGTAAAATATGAGCACGGTGTCACCTTCGTTCGTCAATTCGTCCAGAGCCAGTCCTATCTCTTTACCCGCCTCGAACTCACCCGCTTTCAAATTATTATTAACCACTACTTCGGGCGCCGGGGAAGCTGAAGTGAATACGGCAAGGCCACATTCGTAGCCCGTATATCCAAGTGAATCATTCGTAATGATTCCAGCCGTTGCCCCGCCATAAATCGCAACATCACCCAGTTCGGATCTTATTCCCTCAAGAACACTGTCAGCTTCATGCCTGCCGCCGCAGAATGCGAGCACCCAGGAAATGGTTTCCTTGTTTTTGAATTGGTTTTTCGCCAGAGCTGCAGCTTCCCGACCAGCTTTTTCGGAATCTGTATCGTGACTGATACCTATGTATGTCATTTTCTCCTTCTTCCAAGCTATTATTTCTCTAAAATTAACTGAGGTAAACCCTGACTCATAATAATGTATATGAATCATTCTCGCATAGAACAAATCGCATGCGCTGAGCAATATTCGAGGGTTTTAAGAGAAGGCTGCTCTTACAACTGATCGTAAGATGTGATTGTCAAAAGATGCCAAGATTGATATACGGGAATTGACTTCTACTAGCCCGACCTGCAGTGTTTTCAATCAGTATTTCCTTATAGAAAAAATAGCAAATAAAGTGTTGATAGATGATCTATCTGGTGGATTTTCTCCGAAAGTGACCCGGAAGTGATGCCAGCTGGTTTTTTTTCAGTGATGGTTTCCGGGCTACATAAATCTCTTCGCCAGTTTCCGGATTGATGCCTGTAAGGTACATAGCCGTTGCCATGGTCATGGGAGTTGGAAGAAAAATCTGAGCCTTTTCAGGCTTCATTCGCTGGCTCCTGAGCTCCGCTGCCGCCCTTTGCATCTGCTTCATGTCGCAGCCCGGAACTGCAACAAGTATGTATGGTTCAATATACTGTTCCTTGCCTGCTTCTTGTGAAATATCTTCGAAAAGTACTTTGAATCTTCTCCAGAGATCGGGGGATGGTTTCCGCATCAGTTTCAAAACATCCGGATCGAAGTGTTCAGGGGCAATCTTCAGGTATCCCGATACATTATCCCTTACCAGTTTTTCAATGAAACTCCTGTCCCTAAGGGCTACATCGTAACGTATACCGCTGGAAACAAAAACATTTCGCACACCAGAGATGTTCGCGACTGCATCAAGAAGTTCGATATACGGACTGTGATCCGTTCTGAAATTCTCGCAGATATCGGGATACAGGCATGAATATCTTCTGCATTTCTCAAGAATTTCTCCGCCGGTGCAGCCGAGACCGTAAAGATTAGCAGTGGGGCCACCGAGATCGGTAACTGTTCCCCTGAAATATGGTTTGCATGTAAGCGTTTTTACTTCCCGTAAAACTGAATCTCGGCTCCTGCTGCTTATAAGTTTCCCCTGGTGCAGTCCCAGAGCACAGAAACTGCAGCCTCCCGCACAGCCGCGAACAACTGTAATCGAATTCTGTATCATACTGAACGAAGGAATCTCTTCAGTGTAAATCGGATGAGGTTCCCTGGAGTATGGCAGTTCGTATACACTGTCCATCTCATCGGTACTCAACGGATACTGTGGTGGATAGACAATAACAGCACGGCTGTCGGCCTTCTGAACAAGAGCGGAGCCCGAAAAGGGGCTGATTTCCCGCTCAAGGATCTTTGTCATTCCCAAGAACGAATCTGAATTGCCCGAAACTTCTTCATGAGAAGGCAGTTCGATGTAGTTATCAAGATCCATTTCGCGAAAGGCTTTTTCGCTGGTGTAAACCGCAGTACCCCTGATTCCGCTGATATCTCTTCCGGACGACAGCGCATCTGCAATAGAGCCCGTCGCCTTTTCGCCCATTCCATACACAAGGATGTTCGCCTTTGTGTCAAGCAGAATTGATTTTCTGACTTTGTCGCTCCAGTAATCGTAATGACTCAGCCTTCTCAGACTGGCTTCTATACCACCAATCACTATCGGAACACCCGGCATTGTTCTCTGAACAAGGTTCACATATCTCATCAATGCCCTGTCAGGCCTTTTTCCGGGCTTTCCCCCTTCAGAATAAGCGTCGTTGGATCGGAGCCGATTCAGGGATGTATAGTGATTTACCATTGAATCCATGGCACCGGAGGTGATTCCAACGAAAAGCTTCGGAATACCAAGCCGTAGAAATTCTTCCGGTGAAGATATGTCCGGCTGGGGAATGATTCCCACTTTGTATCCCATGCTTTCCAGATACCTGCCTATAACGGCCGCTCCGAAGGAAGGATGATCCACGTATGCATCCCCTGTGACCAGGATGATATCACAGGAATCCCATCCAAGGGATTCCATCTCTTTTCCCGTAACCGGCAAAAAGGGAACTGCTTCTATCATGATTCCTCTTATTCCTTCCCGACGAAAGAAGGTACTTTAACCAGGCGGGTATTGACAAGTCCTTCAAAAAAGCGGACACTGGTAGTGAACGGATGTTTACACTGAAGGGAGAAGAAGAAATGAGTAACCAGAACGGGTCACTGTTCAGCGGAAGGGTATCGGCCGGAAGAACAACTTACTTCATAGATGTAAGGCAGGCAGTTAATGACAGATTCTACCTTTCGCTAACGGAATCACGCAGAGTATCCGATTCCGGTTTCGACCAGAACAGAGTTTTCCTTTTCGAAGAGAACCTTGAAGAAATCGGTGCCATGCTCTCAAAAGCGGCTGATGAACTCAGGCAGGCTGCCGAAAAAAGAGGAGAGCTGCCGCAGGACGGGTCATCGGGCAATTATGAGCGCAGCGGAAAAACCTGGACCGAGGAAGAAGAGGGTATGCTGCAGGAAGAATTTCGGAAAAATACTCTGCGGGACGATATCGCATCCAAATTGAAAAGAAGCAGCTATGCCGTAACCCTCAGGCTGGAAAAACTGGGCCTTATAGAGAAAGAGAAAAAAGCAGTGGTGTAAAAATACAGCTCAAAAGATCAGGTGTGATTGTCAGTTCAACTTTGCCGATCCTCTGATGGTTTCTGCCCACTTCTCCAGGTTATCTACCAGCCACGCAACGGAATCCGTGCCCCCGGCATCACTCCTGAAATCGATTTTCAGGAGTTTCTTCCCCTTCGTCTTTCCCAGAAAACTCCTGGGAGTCTCAACGGATATGATGCTGCGAAGAGGTACCAGTATTTCTTTTTTTGGCAGGAGCATTCTGAAGTAAAGCTGTGAAGACGTAAGCAGAAGAATACCGTTACCTCTTATCTGTTTCATCCCGCTGGATTTCAACCCGAAAAGGTTCGCCATGGGGGATGTCAGAATCCTGCTGTGTTCAGGATATTTCGCAGAAACTTCCTCCATGGCGGATTTGTTGAGCTTTCGAACCAGAAATACAAGCCCCATGATAAGAAACATCGAAGCTGCAATGAAATTGATGGCTGTATTCATACGAGTTATTTCCCGGTATCTCCCGGATTTTCAGCCGATCACATATCGAGTATTATCCACTCTCCATCCGAATTCAGTTCTAAATCCATATCTTGATCATCGGTGTCTGTCTCGCCGGAATCGATTTCCTTAATTGTAATAGTATATTCAACTTCTACTTCGGTGCTGTCGTGATCGTAATCGATCTCATCTATGGAGAATGACACGATTTCAATTCCATCAAGCATAGCTTCGTTGAATTCTGACTGCATTTCCGCTGACATGTAACTCTTCATCTTATCGTAATCACCAGCCTGTGCTGCCTCAAGCATACTTTGCGCGATTTCTCCCGGTCCTGCAGGTGTGGATGATCCGCAGGATACGGCACCGGTGAGGATGATCATCAATACTGCGACTGCAGTTACTTTTAACATTTTCCCTCCATTCGCCCTTCATGTATTGAAGGGTACATTAATGATGAAACGCGATTCCACAAGTTAAAGTAACCTTGGCGAAATCCCGCTTCTCTGTTAGTGTAAGTAACCAATACTAATGGAAAGACAATATGAAATGAATCCTCTTAACGCAATATTGCTTTTTCTGGCAGGTACTGCCGCCGGTTTCGTAAATGTCAACGCGGGTGGCGGCTCTTTTCTCACAATACCCCTTCTGATGCTCCTGGGGGGATTACCCGCGACTGCCGCAAACGGAACTAACAGAGTAGCTGTGCTGTTGCAGAATATTATCGCTGTCAGGAATTTCAGAAGACACGGGTTCAGGGATATAAGGCAGGGATTTAAACTTGGAGCTTCGGCAATGGCCGGCGCGGTCATAGGGTCAATAATAGTACAGGATATACCGGAGAGTACCTTTCGCACCATACTTTCTGTAATAATGGTTCTTGCTCTTGTAATTGTCCTCCGTCCGGGCAGAAAGAATTCCATCGAATACTGCGCAGAACAGCTCAAACACCCGGTTCTGCAGATTTTTCTGTTCTTCTTAATTGGTATTTACGGCGGTTTCATTCAGGCCGGAACCGGATACCTTATAATATTTTCTCTGTCTATTCTGGGAGGCCTTTCTCTCGTCAAAACCAACAGCCTTAAAATTATTATCATCGCAGCTTACCTTCTGCCCTCCCTGTTGGTTTTCATAATTAACGGAGAAGTTCGCTGGCTGCCTGCGATAATCCTTGCGGCTGGAACCTCTACAGGCGGATGGTTCGGCTCTACCTTTGCAATAAAAAAGGGCGACAAATGGATACGGGTAATACTGGCTGCCGCAATTGTAGCGATGGCAGCAAAGATGCTGGGGTTATTCTGATAATTTATCGTTCTGTTTCTCAAGAACTTCCCTGATCATTGCTGAAAGATCTCCAATGCGGTAAGGTTTCTGAATATATCCCGCCAGGCGCTTACCCGCGAACCTGAGCATTACATCTTCCCTGCCGAAACCGCTGGACACGACCACCGGAATGTCGGTGCGAATACGGCGGATTTCCGTGTAAACTTCGTCACCGCTCAGGTGGGGCATGGTCAGATCCAGTATAACAAGTACCAGATCCTCCGCATTTTTCCTGAACATATCAACAGCTTCCCGGCCATCCATGGCCTGCAGGACAGTGAACCCAAGATGCTCAAGCATCCTTCGCCCCACGGCAAGAACAGTATCTTCATCATCAGCGAACAGTACGGTTCCTTTTCCAACCCACTCTTTTTCCGTAATCCCCTCATCGGTATCAAGACCATCCGCACAATCGGTATCATAAACCGGGAAAAGAACCTTGAAAGTCGTTCCCTCCCCCGGCTCACTGTAAACCTTGATTGCTCCGTTATGACCTCTGATTATTCCCAGTACAGATGAAAGACCCAGGCCTCTTCCAGTGAACTTGGTAGTAAAGAAGGGTTCAAAGAGTTGCGATTTCACGGATTCGTCCATTCCGCACCCTGTATCGGATACTTCAATATAGACGTACATATTTTCCCTTATCTCCGAGGCCAGTTCAGTTGTATTCAAATATGCCGCGTCACAGTACATCGCCCCGGTTGTAATCGAAATAACACCGCTGGAATCTCCTATGGCCTCCGAAGCGTTGGTGATAAGATTCATCAGGACCTGTCTTATCTGGGCTGCGTCAGCCACTATGAGCGGCAGCTTATCCGCAAGTCTGAATTTAAGAACAGCTTTCTTGGATATGCTTACCTCAAGCATATGTGTGAGTTCAACGACAACTCTATTCAGGTCAAGAGGCAGTATCTCATAATCACTTCTTCCGGAATAGGCGAGCATCTGTCTGGCAAGATCAGCCGCGGTAGTCGCTGCGTTTACAATCTCGTTCAGCGAACTCCTTGCGAGGCTGGTTTTTGGAACAGCTGTCAGCGCAAGGTCAGCATTCCCGAGAATAGCCATAAGGATGTTATTGAAATCGTGAGCGATGCCGCCAGTAAGAACCCCCAGGCTCTCCAGTTTCTGTGTATGCTGAATCTTTGCCTCCAGCTCAATTCGTTCTATCTCAGCTTTTCTCCGGGCTGTGATTTCTCGAACTAATGCTATTACCATCTCTTCTCCGTAAGGAGATAACCTTGCTTCGTAGAACCTGTGCTCCGACTGAATATCCAGCTCGTATTCCACTGACTGTACTCCTCCGCCTTCAAGGACATCATTTATACAGTCAAGGATCTCCTGGAGTTTGTCCTCGACCAGATCGAGTTCTCTTATGTTACTTCCAATTATCCTTTCAGAAGGAAAAGCCAGATCTCTATCATCCTCTACAAAGAAATCGACATATTCCCCATCCCGCGTAAGTACGAACATTAAATCAGGCATGGTTTTTAGAAGGCTCTCCATATTCTGAACGCTCCGGTGGAGTTCCTTCTGAGTCTCTTTCAATTCGGATATGTCCAGAAGAGAGCAGACACTCCTTTTGGTACCGGGTATCATGTCTACCTGAAGAAGAACATTCTTCCGATTACCTTCTCTATCGATGAAATGGAATTCGTATTCGTTGGGAGAGGACCCTTTTTCTGCTCTTCTGTCTTCATGATACTTCATCATTCTGTCAATGTCTTCCGGATCAACGAATTCTGTCCATTGTTTCTTTCCGCAGATCTCATCGGTTGTACAGCCGGACAGCCGCTCAAATCCCCTGTTCGCCAGAAGAATTGTCTTGTCGCAGTCCAGGATAATCGTGGCCGTACCGGTGTTCTGAAAGACCGCCCTGTACCTTTCTTCGCTTTCCCTGAGAGCCTGCTTTGATTTGTACCAGTCGGTGATATCTATCGCGATTCCCCCTATCAGGGGTTCTTTATCCTCTCTGTCAATGCGGAACGAATGCACTTCAAAGGTAGATTCCGAACCATCGCGCCGAATATTCTTCTCGAAAACATTGTATCCCGTTCTCAGGGTTATTTCATCCTCTTCGGCCATTCCCTGAGCAAATTCATCGGCAAAATTCGCACCGTGCTCCTTACCGATAAAGTTCTCCTCAGGTCCGAAATAATCCGTGAAATACTTATTAACGTGAAGGTAATTTGAATGGTTGTCCCTTATGAATGCCGTTCCGGGAAAATGGTCAAGAAATGCGTTCAGAAGCATCTCCGATTCCTCCGATGATTCCACAGATTGCTTTTTCTCTGACATATCCCTCCTATAATACTGATTGTAGAATATGTTTGAATATTGACTATATTACAATGAAGCGGTTGCGCAAGTTTGGATTCAGTCGAAGCCGAACTTATTCGGAAGGAACAATGACTATCAGGATTTTGATACTGATTCTGGCAGCAAACACATTCTGCTCCGCAAACCCGTCTGATACCATCATCCATTTACCCGAACCGGAACCGGACAGCGGCATGTCTGTAATGGAAGCCATCTGTCAAAGGCGGTCTGTAAGAAATTTCTCAGAGGAAAGTATATCACTTCCCGAACTCGCCGGGATTCTATTTGCCGCCCAGGGGATAACTTCGGAAACTGGTTACCGTGCAGCCCCTTCAGCTGGAGCGACGTATCCTCTTTCAATTCTGATTGTGGCGGAAAATGTGGATTCCCTTGAACCGGGGATATACCGATTCGATCCGGAGGAAAACACTCTGACAACCGTGCGAACAGGATATTTTCAGAGTGACCTTGCCCTTGCAGCTATGGGCCAGCAGTTCATCAGCAGCGCACCTGTCGTTATTGCAATAGTAGCGAATTACCACATTACAACCTCCGTATATGGTAACAGAGGTGTTATGTACGTACATATGGAAGCTGGGCACGTTTCGCAGAATATATATCTTCAGTGTACGGCACTGGAACTTGGGACCGTCGCAATCGGCGCTTTCACCAATGGCGCAGTTGCTGAGGTTCTGGGTATGGATGAGGATGAGACACCCCTCTACATCATGCCCATTGGCAAACCCTGAAAGGGAGTGTGTTTTTGCCTGACCTGTTCAGAATTTTTATCAGAAAGCTGTTCCCCCCTCTCTTTACCATTCGCATAAGGGGCGGTGAAGCCATTGTGGAAAACGGTAAACTTACGTCTGTATTCATACGGGACTGTTCGGATATTGCTGGAAAGAGTAAAATATCTTCCGGATGGATATGGGGTTTCAGCTCCGATGACGGCGTAAGGTTAGAATTCTCTTCGGGCATCAACGGAAGCGACAGGCAGCGCTTCAGAAATGTTACCGGAGTCCACAGGCTCTAAAGGATATGCAAAGGGGATAACGGAATTGATCGGAAAGAGAACAGGTGTCGGGTGAGCACAAAAAAATCAATGTACGAAAGGATCTACTCGGTTGTCAGCATGGTTCCCCCTGGCAGAGTAGCAACCTACGGACAGATAGCCAGGATTGCGGGAAGATGCTCCGCACGAAACGTGGGTTATGCTATGTCCTCCGTTCCTCCCGGAAGCGATGTATCCTGGCACAGGATAATAAACAGCAGGGGAAGCGTAAGTATCAGAAGCCATGGAGAATCGTGCACCGCACAAAGACAGATGCTGGAGAGCGAGGGAATTATCTTCAGCAACAGGGGAATTGTTAACCTGGACAGATTCGGCTGGCAGAAACCTCAACTCGATAAAGGGTAATATGGCAGATAAGGATAGAAGAGACTGGTCCGAAAAGGATCTGAAGAAGCATATAATTGAAGCCAGAAAATACCTCTGGCGCGAAAGCACCATCGAGAGAATATCCTTCTGGCTTGGTTTGAAAAACGGTATAACTGCGGTCGATGTAGGCTGCGGACTTGGATACCTGGGCTGGACTTTCTGGCCGCACTTCGGCGATGGCAGTACTTACATAGGTTTAGACTGCTCGATCAAGCTGCTCCGCGAAGCACAGGATACTTCTTCAGAATGGTCAGAGGGCGGCAGGGCTTTTTTCGCGAATTGCTCTATATACAGTATTCCCCTGCCCGATGAATGCGCCGACTGGGTAATGTGCCAGACACTGCTGATGCACCTCGAATTTCCCGAAGATGCCATGAACGAAATGATCAGGATAACGAAACCCGGCGGCGTTATCATGTGCATGGAACCGGACAACATTTCCTCATCGCTGAACATGGTATCCAATTCGGTATACTCCCCTTCGATCAAAGAGAAACTTGAGCAGTTCAAGATGCAGCTGATCTGGGCTGAAGGTAGAAAGAAACTTGGAAGGGGCGACTGGGGAATAGGCACCAGTGTACCAAAGATGATGGCCGACCTGGGGCTGATGAATATCGATGCCCTTATTAACGACTCTCCCCATTTTGTTCACCCTCCTTACGAAACGGAAGTTCAGAAGTACAGTATTGAGAAAATGCCTGAACACATCAAGGATAGGGATGAGAACACCAGGAAGCTGCTCTGGAAGGAATTCAGAGAGTGTTTCCTCGCCGGAGGCGGTTCACTGACCACTTTTTACAGGTACAAAAAAAACAGTGAGGAAAAACAGAAGCAGTACGAACCGATTATTCTTGATCAGCTGGAGAAAAAAACCTACTATCACGGTATCAGCGGCTCTCACTTCTTCTGCATAAGGGGGTTCAAACCGGAAGGATGATCGATTATAAACAGAAGATCATCAGGATCATCCCGGCTGACAAACACGGGAAATTCAGCACCTGGCACCAGCCTGTGAAGATGGATAAGGCTGATGTGATCTCTGTGAATCGTCCTGTAAGATTCCCTTCCAGCTGCAGAAACCTCCAGCTCCATCTCAAGCTGCGGTACGTTATTTGTGGTCAGGCCGGTTTCATTAACCGAAATTATCGTAGCAATTCCTTTCATTCCATTCTCAATAAGCAATGTTTCCCGCTTCTGTCGCTTCCGGACCATGCGGGAAATCATCAGGAGGGCAACTAAGGGAGAAAGAATGAAGAACACTCCCAGAGTGGTGAAGGAATTCAGAAACCCGGGTTTCATTTGAGGTGAAGGATCACCGATGATGTCAAATATTATGAGACCTGAGCCTACCAGAACAAATACTACTATCGGTATTGCGAAAATCCACCATCTCCCCGGAATGTACTGCCAGGCCATATGACCTCCTCCATCAACTTGTCTAGACTCAAGGTCAGGGCATTTGTATCATGTATACCTTCTGCACGCCATTTTCCGGATCTTCTTCACAGGCAAGTATACCAGGAAATTCGATGTGAAACATCCAACTCAATCTGAGGACACGGTACATATTCGGGCGGTGCCTGTAGTGCCAGGCCGCTTCTACAAGAAGGCGCCTGATAAAACTGTTACCGCAACGAGTAATGCTGCTGCGCTTTTCTCTAAGCTCCTCCTGCAACTTCCCCTTGACTTACCAATATATCCCGATTAATTTGTGGACCACAGATGACACATTGACTCAAGAATGGGATAAGAATGAGCAAATGGCTTATAACCGGTGGTTCCGGTTTCCTGGGAATAAATCTTATACGCGCTCTTGTTGAAAAGGGGCATGAGGTTGTTTCTATTGATATTGCGCCATTCACCTATTCCGACATGTCAGACCTCATTGATCATCGTATCGTAGATATCAGGGACAGGAAAACGGTTGATGAGTGCATGTCACTTGGAATTGATGTTTTCATGCATGGAGCTGCAGCTCTGCCTCTTTACAAAAAGTCAGATATTCTCTCCACAAATATCGAAGGAACCCGCAATGTTCTTGAATCCGCATATGAACACGGTGTCAAGCGTGGTATTTACATCTCATCCACTGCTGTTTACGGAATTCCGGAAAAACATCCGCTTTTTGAAGATGACCCGCTTGTAGGTGTGGGAGCTTACGGTTATACAAAGATCGAAGCAGAGAAGATAGTTCATGAGTTCCGCGACAAGGGAATGACCATTACAACATTAAGACCGAAATCCTTCGTGGGACCGGAACGACTTGGCGTGTTTGCTATCTTTTATCAGTGGGCATCCGAGGGTAGAAGCTTCCCAATGATCGGGAGAGGTAAGAACCTCTACCAGCTTTTACATGTTGAAGACCTTTGCAATTCCATTATTATGTTCGCTGAACACAGTGATACTGATTCAATTAATACCGAGTTCAATATTGGCGCGAAGGTCTTTTCCACCATGAGGGAAGACTACCAGGTGGTTCTGGACAAAGCGGGTTTTGAAAAGAAGATCAAGGAATCCCCGGCCCATCTTGTTATTTTTGCCCTTGAGGTTCTGGAGCTTCTCAATCTCTCCCCGCTGTATCCATGGGTTTACAAGACAGCCACAAAAGACTCCTTTGTTTCTACAGACAAAGCTGAGAAAATTATTGGTTTTACTCCAAAGTACTCCAACAAGGATGCTTTGTTGAGGAATTACCAATGGTATCTTGATAACAAGAACAAATTCGAAAAGGGAGATGGAGTAACCCACAGAACTCCATGGAGCCAGGGTGTTCTGGGTTTAGTGAGACATTTCTTTTAGAAAACGAATAGGATCATTACAGAAGATAAGTCTAAATTAATTGCAGAGCACTTATCCGGCTGTTGTGTTTCAATTGCATTAAATTTTATGGCTTTCGACACGATAATACCATCAATGCTGATAAATGAGGTAGGCAATGCAGGTTTGCCGGGAATTCTGACCATATGATGTTATTAGTCGTTGCAACCAGTATTGTCTTTACAAAAAGACTCCCATGCAAATAAGAGGAAATATTAATTATGCACAGAAACTATCCTGATTCAAAAGTAGAGATTCAAGGACTTTCCGCAAAACATTATGACAATTTGTTGAATATTGCTTCACTGGGAGGCTACAGCCATTTTATTAAAAAAGCAATTGGAGAGATTAACATTGCACAGGATGATACAATTCTGGATTTCGGTGCCGGAACCGGAAGAAATGCTCTTTTGATGAACAAAAAGCTTTCCGGGAAAGGTGAAATTCTTGGACTGGAGATCTCTGAATTGATGATTGTTCAATTCAGGAAGAAAACCGAAAAATTCGATAACATCAATGTAATAAATCAGCGGATCGATCAACCATTTGAACTTGACAGGAAATATGACAAAGTCTTTATCTCCTTCGTATTTCATGGATTTCCCTTTGAGACACAGAAAAACATCATTGTTAACGCATTTAATGCATTGAAAGATGACGGTGAATTTGTTATGCTCGATTTCAATGAATTTATTACTGATGATACACCGTTCTATTTTAGAATCCCCTTTAAAATTATCGAATGCAGATACGCTTTCGAGTATGTTGAACGGGATTGGAAACACATCTTTTCCGAATACGGTTTCCACGATTTCAACGAAAAGTTATTCCTTGGGAATCACATTCGTCTGCTGACAACAAGGAAGGAAATCCAATGAAGCTTCTTATGATTTACTGTAATACATTTGCCTACAGTACCAACGTTAAAAATCTGGAGTCAGTTAAAGAGTACGATGAAAATGAAAATTTTGAAAATACACTTGTCGGCTTCATTCAGGTGGAGAAAAAGGATGAGGAAGATCTTTCCAGAATTGAAACAAAAATGATAAAGAATCTGAAATGGGCAGCAAAGAAAAACGATACAAGCAAGATTGTCCTGCACTCTTTTGCTCACTTATCAATGAGCAAAGCTGATGAGACAACAACGAAAGAGATGTTCGACAGGACTGAAAAGAGACTGGATAAATCAGGTTATGAAACATCACAAACTCCATTCGGTTACTTCCTGGATCTGGATGTCCAGGCGCCAGGCAAATCTCTGGCGAGGATTTTCAAGGAATTCTAAATGATTGAGTCCAGTAAGCGGAATATTCCAGAAAGATTTTCCGTTTTCGGAATAGAACTACAATAATAAAGGAAAATAATTATCAGAATTATGAATGCCGGTGAAATGGATAAAATGAGAAAAGCAGGAAGATTAGCTGTCAAATATCCAGATCAGTTCCTCATCCGCTAACCAGCATTGTTCTGGCAAGCTTTCCTTGAAATCTTCCTGTCATTTTTGCAAGGTGCAATGTTGAAAGAAAAAGCACAACACCGGCAATAACTACAAAGGGCATGAGCCAGACGGGTGTCCACCAGACTTCAGGGAAATCGAACACGGGTATTTTCAGAATAAGCTCGAATACCGGATCGGTAATCAGTGCAAATGATACTGCTACAAGAGTAATGAATACACTGAAGTACAGCACGCCCAATGGCAGCATGAGTATAAGGTATATGAAAGAAGACCATGTACTTCCCGTTGAAAATATTCCCTTAACACTTCCCCACCATCCTTTGCCCTTTCTTATGAAAACCGCTCTTCTTGGCATTCTCACACCAAGAAGCGCTTCAACTATCCTGCCTTCAACGAAAGCAAGACCCCTGAAGGAGAGAAAGAACAACCAGGCAAGTGGAACACCTATAATGAGAATCAACATACCTGCGGAAAGAGAAATACCCGTAACAGTCCATGTAAAGTAAATGATACCTGTAGCCAGTGAAAGGATCATATACAGCAGCGCGGCCCAGGCTGAGGGATCGGCAATTATACCGAAGAAAGCGGACGATCCATGTCTGGTTCTTTTCTTTGAAGAAATAAGCGGAGTGGTATACTTCTCCACATTACGATAGTGTTCCGCCACCTCCTCAGGCTCACCGTACATACAGATGATATTCTTTGCAGCTTCTTCCTTTGTTTCCTCAGGATGCTCTGACAGTTCTATATCAAGAGCTGTACTCAGGTGATCCTCAGCATCGGACAGTGCGTCCTGTATGGTTGCTCTGTCGCTTCCCTTCAGTTCTTCTCTGAAAGCATTCAGGTAATCTTCAATCAGCCTAATCATTGGGGACACCTCCCAGTATCTTTTCAATCAGTTTGCAAGTTCTTTTCCATATCTCCACCCATCGTCCGAGTGCTTCCGCGCCTTCATCTGTTATTCGATAATAACGCCGTGGCGGCCCGGAAACGGATGGTTCCACCCTGCTTGCAAGCAGGCCGTTACCCTCAAGAGATCTCAGTACCGGATAAAGGGCTCCATGCTTTATAAGTGGCACCGTCTGCTTCTCATCCTCTTCCATCAACTTGGCTATCTGATACCCGTACATCGGCTCATCCGCATTATTCAGAATACTCATCAGAGCAAGCGAAGTTATCCCGGCACTTAGTTCTTTCCTGTATTTTCTATCAACGACCTCGGCATTTTTTACCGCCATATTCCCGGATTGGGACGAATCATCCATTTAACCATCTCCCTTTTGCAGAATAGTATCATTGCAGGTGAATACTACTAGTAACTTAATACTATGTCAAGGTGAACTATACTATATGGCAATGGCCATGGAAGATACATTACAGCTTACTGCTGAATCGCTTCTCCTTTATTATGATATCCGCGCAGGAAATGAATTTCATTTTAATCAGGGAGTACCATGATATCCGAAGATAAGGAAAAAGGCATCGATTTTATCAGGGAGATCGTTGAGAGGGACATCAAAGAAGGTAAACATGGCGGCAGGATACATACCAGGTTCCCGCCTGAGCCAAATGGCTATCTTCACATAGGTCATGCAAAGGCCATTTGCATTGATTTCGGTATCGCTGAGGAGTACGATGGGCTTTGTAATCTACGCTTTGACGATACAAATCCTGTTAAGGAAGATGTTGAATACGTCGAATCAATAATGAAGGACATCAGATGGCTCGGTTTCGACTGGGAAGACAGGCTTTATTACGCTTCAGATTACTTCAACAAAATGTATGACTACGCTGAACAGCTGGTAAAAAAAGGTGTCGCCTACGTATGCGATCTTTCAGCAGAAGAAGTCCGTAAATACAGGGGTACTCTGACAGAACCCGGCAGGAACAGCCCCTGGAGAAACAGATCTGTGGAGGAGAACCTGGATCTCTTCAGAGAAATGAAAGCCGGTGAATTCTCCGACGGCGCCAGAACTCTTCGCGCAAAAATAGACATGGCTTCCCCCAACATGAACATGCGGGATCCCGCCATCTATCGTATACTGAGGAAAAGCCATCACAGAACAGGTAATGAATGGTGTATCTATCCCATGTACGATTACGCCCACTGTCTTGAGGATTCCATTGAGGGAATAACCCACTCCTGCTGTTCGATCGAATTTGAGGACCATCGCCCGCTTTACGACTGGTTCCTCGACCAGCTGGATATCTTTCACCCTCAGCAAATTGAATTCGCAAGGTTGAATCTCACTTACACAGTCATGAGCAAGCGCAAGCTGGCCATGCTTGTTGAAGATGGCCTTGTATCCGGCTGGGACGATCCTAGAATGCCGACCCTTTCCGGTCTCAGAAGGCGTGGTTATACCCCGGAGGCGATAAAGGATTTCACAGACAGAATCGGTATTGCAAAGAGGGACAGCACGGTTGACATGGCGCTTCTCGAGTACTGCATAAGAGACGATCTTAACAAAAGGGCTGCCAGATTTATGGGGGTTCTCGATCCCCTTAAGGTTATCATTGAAAACTACCCGATAGGTAAATATGAGGAACTGGAATTCATAAATAATCCCGAAGATGAATCCGCCGGGACCAGAATGGTTCCATTTTCAAGGGTGATCTATATAGAGAGGGATGACTTTCAGGAGGAACCACACAAAAAGTTCCGGCGGATGGCTCCCGGAAGGGAAGTTCGCCTCAGGTATGCCTATTTAATTACATGCGTTGATGTTGTGAAAGATGATGAGGGTAATCTGAAAGAGCTTATCTGCACATACGATCCGGATACCAGGGGAGGCAACGCCCCGGATGGAAGAAGAGTAAAAAGCACGATTCACTGGGTCTCAGCGGAACATGCGGTACCCGCGGAAGTCCGGCTTTACGACAGGCTTTTCACCGTAGAGAACCCCCTTGCGTCAGATAATTTTATCGATACAATGAATGAAGATTCTTTAAGAATTCTGAAGGATTGCAGAATTGAACCTTCGGCGGCTGATATAGAAATCGGCATACCATTTCAGTTCGAAAGGAAGGGCTATTTCTGCAAGGATACGGATTCAACTGAAGAGAATCCGGTCTTTAATAGAACAATCTCACTAAGGGATACCTGGAAAAGAATATTGAAGAATCAGAAATAGGCAATCAACCGGAAAAACGGAAAGGCAGTAATAATCGGCAATCAGAATGTGGAATTGATCGAATTCAGGCACCTGCTGCACAGGAATCCCGATATTTCAGGCATGGAGGATTTCACCTCAACTGCGATATTGAATCGTATCACCGGATACAAACCTGACAGGCTTGTAACAAACCTGGGAGGCAAGGGTATTGCCGCTGAGTTTACAGGATCGGATATGGGGCCGAGAATCCTCCTGAGATGCGACATGGATGCACTTCCAATAAATGAAACTATGGATATTCCTCATCGTTCCGTTACCACTGGAGTATCCCACAAATGCGGTCACGATGGTCACATGGCGATTATGATGGGGGTTGCTGCCAGGCTCCACAAAACTCCTCCCGCAAAGGGCTCCGTAGTTCTCCTTTTTCAGCCTTCGGAAGAGACGGGAGATGGAGCCCGGAAAGTAATCGCAGACAGTAAATTCAAAGATATAGAACCCGATATCGTTTTTGCTATGCACAATCTTCCAGGTTTTCCAATGGGAAGCATCATTATGAAGAATGGAGTTTTCGCTTCTGCGTCCAGTGGTATCGTTGTGGAACTGACTGGAGTTTCCGCTCACGCGTCTGAACCTCACCTCGGAAACAGTCCTGCACTTGCCGTTGCACAGATAATCGAAGCCTTCAACGATATTTCTAGATCGAAGGTTCCCATGGATAAAACTGCAATGGCCACTGTCATACACGCCCGGGTCGGCGAAAAAGCGTTTGGAACATCTCCTGGTAAGGGCTGCGTAATGGCAACGCTAAGAGCCTGTAGTATTGAAGCGATGAATTTCATCTCAAGAAGAGCTGAAGAAACAGCTGAGACTATCGCTAAAGCTCATAAGCTGGATTGCAGAATCAGCTGGACTCAGGATTTTCCGGTCACTATAAACTCCGGTAAAGCGGTGAATACAGTACGTGCAGCAGCCGAAAATCTCGGCCTGGAAATACTGCAGCCGGATGCCCCTTTTCCATGGTCCGAGGACTTCGGTCATTTCACGCAAACGTATCCGGGAACTCTTTTCGGCATCGGTGCAGGTATCGACGCTCCCCCGTTGCATAATCCCCTGTACGATTTCCCCGATGAACTGATTCCAGGGGGAGTCGATATCTTCATTGGGATCATCAAAGAGCTGTTGAATTGAAAGATCACATAATCTGCCAATATTTACAATTCATGATATTGACATTTCCGAATTGACCGAATATTTTATTTTTGGTTTTATTATAAAATTTTGAAGGATGTTTTTATCTTTCTGGATAGGAGAAATCATGAAAACTGCGATTATATTGTTTGTTGTTATCAGTGCAGCCTCGTTTTCAACGGTACTGGTGAGTGATGACTTCAGCGATGGTAATGCAGACGGCTGGACCGAAATGCCCACTGGAGCCTCGTATACCGTAGAGGCAGGGCGGTACTGCTTTACCCAAACAGCTCCGGATACGGTCTGGGCCGATTCCTGGATAAGCGATATTGTAGGCGGCATGAGTGTATCAGATTATTCGTGCAGAGTAAACTTGATACCAAACGAAGGTGAAATGTTCGGAATAGTCGGGCGAGGAAACGTTGGCACTATTCAAGGATACGGCCTGTTCATATTGATTGATAAAATTGATAACTATTTGCTTCTTATAAAAATAGAAGGAATTGGACAGGGACAGGTACTTGGTGTAATGCCGGGTTCTTTTTCCTATGGGCAGGAATACTGGCTGAGGCTTGAGATGAACGGACATCTTATCGGCGGAAAATACTGGACCGGTAACGCCGGGGATGAGCCTGCTGTATGGAATCTTACCGCTAAAGATGATTCTTATAATGACCCGGGAATCTTCACTTTATTTGGATATGATTCCAATACTGGCGGTTCTGCTTCAATGGATGTTTCCTTTGACGATGTTGAAATAACGGATGAAACCACCCTTGATCTGCAGAGCGGTTCCTGGGCTTTCGTAAAGACTCTTTTCTGATCCCGCACGGAGTTCATCTGAATCCGTCACAGGCTTGAAGTATCTGTACTGTTTTTTCGCGTATTTCAAGAATGGTTGCAGACTTACTTACCTCGATTACAGCATGAAGTAGACCGAATGCCCCTGTCGCCAGATCAAAAGCAGCATATCGTCGGCAGATGAGATCAGTCTGTTCAGTTCCTCGGGTGTAGTGACTTCGAAGCCGTCAACCTCCAGAATAACATCTCCGGGTTTAATTCCCACATTAGAAGCCCTGCCGGACTGTCTGACATCAACTACAAGAACACCTCTGAGGGAGGGGTCGCCAAGGGTTTCAGCTGTCTCTCTGTCCAGTTCTTCAAGAGCCCATCCAAAATCTTCAGATGTTGAAGGCATGGTGGATACAACCGTCTCATCGATAGCTCTTTCACCGAGTATTGCACGGAGGGATACATCTCTCCCATCCCGGAAAACCCCGACCTCGACTTCGCTGCCAGGATCATTTTCCGCAATCATATTCCGGAACTCTTTTGCCGTTTGAAAACCTTCTCCATCAACAGTCAGTATTACATCCCCCCTTTGAATGCCGCAGACACTGGCCGGAGTATCGCTGAGAACCTGCGATACCAGAACACCACCATCACTCTCACTCAGTCCGAAATGCTCGGCAAGGCCTGGAGTGAGTTCCTGTATAGTGACGCCAAGCCAGCCCCTCCTCACATATCCATGAGTAACCAGATCTTCCATAACATCGACTGCAACGTTAACGGGTATGGCGAATCCTATCCCCTGATAGTTGCCGGTTCTTGTTACTATTGCTGTATTGATTCCAACCAGCCTTCCATCAAGGTCAACAAGGGCTCCGCCGCTGTTACCGGGATTGATGGCGGCATCTGTCTGAATGTAATCCTCGTATGCGGCAAGACCAACATCGGATCTTCCAATATAGCTTATTATTCCCTGTGTTACCGTCTGGCTCAAAGCAAAGGGAGATCCTATGGCAAGCACCCACTGCCCCACTTTCAGTTCATCGCTGTCACCTACTTCGATTACAGGCAGGTCGATTGCGTCGATGCTTATAACCGCGATGTCAGTTTCAGGATCGGTCCCTACGAGTTCACCGGAAAACCTTTCTCCACTCTGCAGAACAACTTCGAATTCGTCCGCTTCACCCACAACATGATGATTCGTGAGAATCATCCCGTCGCTTGATACAATGACGCCACTGCCAATACCTATCATGGTATACTGCTGTTCCTGCGGCATCTGAAAAAAATCTTCCCAGGGTTCCGTCATGAACGGGCTGGAAAAACCGGGGAATGAGGGCACCCTTGTGACTACAGTGGTGTGCGATGTGATGGTTACAACGCTGGGACCCACCAGTTCCGATATATCAACGAACATATTGCTCAGCATATGCGGATCGAATACCACAGGGGGATTCTCCGGAATCGTATCAGCAAATCCAGTTGTGGAAAATATTCCGATAAGTAAGAATGATAGCAGAACGATCTGCTTAATACCTTTACGGTTGACTGTTTTCATGCTGTTTCCTCCATATATAGAAAGCAAAAAAATACATTTGTAAATACTCTCGATCTTCAGGATGTATAATTGAAAAGGATTCCTTTACATCATCTGAATTTGTGCGGGGGGTGCTTCTCGTAACCTGTATTCCTACCTCGAAATTTCTACCAGTTATAACTCGAACCACATCCAATTAAAAACTCTTCGTAATCTTCATTATTGTTGTTACCATTGTAAATAGTATACTGGCAAAGAATGTCGATTGGAATATTCTCCAAGAGATCTATATTGTTGGATAAACCCAAATTGAATTTATTCTCACTAACTCCAGCGGTCGTTTCAAAAGACATTTTTAGAGAATTGCTCATTACATTTTCTAAGAATTCATATGAAGTCCCAAAATCATAAGCGTAGCTTGTTGTAGTATCTGTACTTTCTGTTCTGGATCTCCCAGCATTCCAGTCAAGAGATAACACATCTGTTACCTCATGATAACCACCCAGGCTCATATCGATGCCAGAATAGATATTTTCAGAAGTTATTTTATCATCAGTTACGACGTAGGATAGATATAGATTTACATTCTGTATACGATCTCCAAGATCGAAATTGTAGTCAGTGGAGCCATATATGCTATGTGTAACATCCTTAATTGGCTCACTTAAACCACCGGGATCTCCTGGTGCGGTACAACTGAATGGACTATAGCCGATACTCAGTGAAGGAATGTCGTTAGGATATAATCCAACATTAATATTACCTGAGCG
>JAUVLV010000054.1 GCA_030600545.1 Candidatus Aegiribacteria sp.
TTCCATGTCTGAGAGACTGTCTATCGCTACACCCACCTTGCCAACTTCCCCCGCGCAAAGGGGATGATCGGAATCGTATCCTATCTGTGTAGGGAGGTCAAAGGCCACTGACAGGCCTGTCTGCCCCTGTTCGAGAAGGTAGCGGTACCGTTTGTTGGATTCCTCTGCGCTTCCGAAACCGGCATACTGGCGCATGGTCCAGAAACGACCTCGGTACATGGTTGGCTGAACACCTCTTGTATATGGATATTCGCCGGGGAAACCCAGTTTCTCAAGATATTCGTCTCCGGGGTTATTCGGGAAATAAATCCTTTCTACGGGATCTCCAGAGCCTGTACTGAAAACATCTTTCCTTTCGGGATGTTTCTCAATCGCAGGATCAAGAATCTTTTCCTCCCAGGCCTTCTTCTCTTTAATAAATCTGCTTTCACTCATCAAGGAACCCTTCCTTCGGGATGATAATCCCTTGCTTTCTCTTCGTTCCGGAGAACTCGGAGGGCACCGAGAGCCAGAGCCTCCATTTCTTTCTCTCCTGGATATACCATTATATCGGCTATGAAATTGACACGCTTTGTAATCCAGCCGATGAAGTTCTTATCATAAGCAATACCACCGGTTATCACTATTGCGTCGACGTTCCCTTCAAAGACAGCAGCGAGAGCTCCTATTTCCTTGGAAATCTGATATGCCATGGCTTCGTAAACTATCTCATACTCGCTGTTCCCATTCTCAATTTCCTTTTCGACCGCCATCATATCGTTGGTTCCAAGGTAGGCAACGATTCCTCCAGCTCCCTTGATCATTTTCTTGATCTCGGCGTGTGTACGTTTTCCGCTGAAGCAAAGTTCGACCAGATCACCGACAGGAAGGCCTCCTGACCGTTCCGGAGTAAAGGGTCCGTCTCCGTTGAGGGCGTTATTGACGTCTATTATTCTTCCATTCTTATGGGCGCCTACTGAAATCCCGCCGCCAAGATGAACCACGATCAGGTTCAGTTCGTGATAATCCCTTCCGAGATCGTCTGCCGCTTTCCTTGCTACCGCTTTCTGGTTCAGCGCATGGAGGATAGACCTTCTCGGAAGGTCGGGATGGCCCGATAACCTGGCAATAGGTTCCATTTCATCAACAACAACAGGATCCACGATGAAAGCGGGACAATGGGCTGTAATTGAAAGCTCCCTCGCGATCGGAGCGCCGAGGTTAGAAACATGCTCGCCCTGAACTTCGTTGCGAAGATCACTGATGAGTTTGTCACTTACGGAATAGGTTCCTCCTTCAAGGGGATACAGAACACCGCCCCGGCCTACTATAGCGTCGAAGTCGGAAATGTTGTAACCGGCCCTTGCAAGTTCGTTCAGTATAACGCCTTTTCTGAATTCGTACTGAGCGAAGATATGACCGAATTCAGAAAGATCATCGTTCGAATGGGTTATCTTGATCGACCAGACTTCCTCTTCATTCTGGAAAACAGATATCTTGGTTGATGTTGAACCTGGGTTGATGGCTAGAATTCTGCTGGTTTCTGACATTCTACTCCTATCTTAATATGCTTATATAGTTGAGTGCTATACTAATTCACTAAAGCTGGAATGCCAAGAATATGAAAAAAAGCAACACTGCTGTAATCGAAGAACTTAAACTTGTACTCAAGTTTATGAAAAGGCTCAGGGAAGGATTCAGGCTTGAAAAGGAAAAGGCACTTGAGAATTCTGATATCGAATCGCTGAAGAAGCTCAGAGAACGCTCTAAATTCATTTACCAGATAAGGATGACTGAATGCTTAAGAGATATAATAATGCTGAGGAACAGCATTTCTTCGGATCAGCCGATGATGGAGGAGGCCGATGACCTGGCGGAGCTGTGCCGCAGGGAAGCCATGCAGCTTAAGGCGCATATGTCTTCGACGCCTAACCGGCTCATTCGCGCAATCAAAGCAGGAAAATTCAGAAACTGATCAAATGTTCCACAGGTTTCATTCGAGTATATTAGCCCTTCCATATTGACAAGCATCTGAAAGGATTCCCATGAAGAGTATAAGTGATAAAGGACTGACAGGGCTGATACCGGCTGAAGAGCTTGCAGGAATGACCGGGGAGAGCGTAACTCTTCACGGAGTGATTCAGAGGATTCGCCGTTTGGGCTGGGGCGCGTTCATCATTATCCGGCGTCACGATGGCCTTCTTCAGTGCGTAATGGGGAACGAGGGCAACGAAGATATTCTTGAAAAGCTGGATGTGGAGCAGTCGGTCGAGGTCAGTGGAACCTTGAAGAAAGCTGGAATAAAAGATAGCTCAATAAACCCCTCTACTGTAGAACTTCAGACGGATTCCATTAGAATAATAGCCCTCCCTGCGGAACAGCCTCCGATCGATATGACTAAGAAAGTACTGGATCTTCATATAGATACAAACCTGGATCTGAGACCACTCAGTCTAAGGCATCCCATGGAACGGGCAAGGCTGAAGGTTGCTGAAACAATTGTGGCGGCATTCCGGAACAGTCTGACAGATATGGGGTTCACCGAGATCCGAACCCCTAAAATCTGTTCGGTTGGTGCTGAGGGAGGCGCTAACATCTTCAAGGTGAAGTATTTCGACAGGGAAGCTTTCCTCGCTCAGTCACCTCAGTTCTACAAGCAGATGGGGGTTGGGATCTACGAAAGAGTATTCGAAGTAGGCCCCGTATTCAGGGCTGAACCGCATCAGACTTCCAGACATATCAACGAATACACCTCACTGGATTTTGAAATGGGGTTCATAACAGGTTTTGAAGAAGTTATGGCAGTTGAAATAGCTGTCCTGAGAGACTGCCTGGAAGCGGTGAAGAAGAATTGTGCCTACGAAATCGAGATGCTTGAAGCCGATCTCCCCCGAATTTTTGAAACCATCCCTTCGATAACTCTTGAGGAGGCGCATGGGATTACATCGGAGATCAGCGGAAAGGACAATACCGGCGAGCCTGACCTTGACCCGGAGGAAGAGAAAATATTGTGTACTTATTCTCTGGAAAAATGGGATTCTGAATTCCTGTTCGTTACGCATTTTCCTACAGTGAAGCGGCCCTTCTATACAATGGATGATCCTGATAATCCGGGTACGACCCTCAGTTTTGACCTGCTCTTCAGGGGCCTTGAGGTGACAACCGGAGGACAGCGTATACACGAGTACGATTCACAGGTTAAGAAGATCAAATCTTTCGGGCTTGATCCCGATGATTTCAAAAGTTATCTCCAGGCTCACAAGTACGGCCTTCCTCCCCACGGCGGTCTGGCAATAGGTCTCGAAAGGATAACCGCGAGGATACTGAGAATTGATAATATCAGGCTAACCACAATGTTCCCCCGCGATGTGAAAAGACTGACACCGTAGCGAAATAAAGAGTCATTTGCCACATTTGCTCAGAATTGCAGTTATCAGATAAGAGGATTGAGCTCTATTTGAAAGTCATGTCTCGATAATCGGGGGTGCTGGAGGAAGAGAAGAGTCCGGGCCGATGGATTCAGTATCTGGAAGATTTTCGTCTGAAGCTTTAGAAAGCATCAGATCCCTGTCCTTGAGTCCGACGAATTTGCCGAATGCCGATTTTTCGAGCAGGAGAAGCTTGGCTGCTTTCTCTACAACCTCGACCGCATCGCACGCAGAATCAATATCTTTTCCCAGGCCAAGTATTCCGTGCTTTCTCCAGATGACGCAGTCGCTTTCACGGAATGCCTTTGCGGTTTCCTCTCCCAGTTCCCAGGTTCCCGGAGCCATGTAATCAAGGAAACGGACTCCCCGTTTCATCAGAAGCGCAACCTCAGGATGGGATCTGTTCACAGCGTCTTCCAGCATTTCTGCAGGCAGGTCGCTGGAGGACAGCGCAAGCATATGCGTTGAGTGGGTATGAACAAGAGAAGCCGTTTCCCATCCCCTGTTTGTGGCTTCAGCCAGAACAAGAAGATGTGAACTGAACTCGGTTGTAGGTTCTTTGCCTGACGTGAGCCTTATTACTTTCATTCCGTCTGCCGAAACCCTTACAGGAATGATTTCTGTGTCCAACTCGTGTTGCAATTTTCTGAACCTGCTTCCTGCACAGGTTATAAGAAAAGTCCTGCCTGCAAGCTCGGGTATTGGGGTGGGGAGGATGTCTGCGATGACATCCCCCACCCATATGGAACTGTCGGACCCTTCCGGTAGAAGGACGGAAATATTACCCGCGTTTGCTTCGGCCCACCCCGTTCTGGCAAGCTCAACAGCTATTCGGCCAATATCCTCTTTTGTTGTCCTGATAAGGTCCATGGCTGTTACGATTCCCTCAGAGAATGTTCTCGGCAGAATCAGAGATGATATCCAGACCCTTTAATATATCTTCGTCGGTGATATTCAGTGGGGGTCTGAATCTGATACTATTTGCGCCACTCGGGAGAATGATTGCGCCGTTCTTTAAGATTTCGGTTATCATCCTGTCTCTTGTTTCACTGCTGGGAAGGTCAAATGCACACATGAGTCCTTTGCCCCGTACGTTTGATATCTGTTCGGGGTATTTCTCATGCAGATTTGTCAGACCCTTCATGAGGGTTTCTCCCCGGGATCGTACATTTTCCAGAATGTTCTCATCTACCATTACATCAAGGTATTTGCCGCATCTTACCATATCCACCAGATTGCCACCCCAGGTTGAGTTGATCCTGCTGGACTCATGGAACACGTTGTCTTCGACACTGTCGATCCGCCTGTTTGATGCGATACCGCAAACCTGTGATTTCTTGCCGAAGCAGAAAATATCAGGTTCCACTCCTATGGACTGCCATGCCCACCATTCGCCGGTAAGACCCATACCGCTTTGAACTTCGTCGAAAATCAGCAGGAATTCATGCTTATCAGCCCTGTCGCGAATCTGCTGAAGGTATTCAAGCCTGAAGTGGTTGTCACCGCCCTCTCCCTGGATAGGCTCGATAACCATGCATGCTATATCATGACCATGCTTGCTGATTGCTTCGTCTATCTGGCCCAGGGATTTCTTTTCAGCCTCAATAACCGCATCCAGGTTATTCTCAAGGGGGAATACAATTGAAGGGACATCAACACGCGGCCAGTCAAACAGAGGGTAATACATGTACTTCCTGGGGTCGGCGGTGTTTGTAAGTGAAAGTGTATATCCTGTTCTTCCATGGAATGCTTTTTTAAAGTGGATCACCTTTTTGCCGATCTCGCCTCTTCCGGCCTTCAGGTTCTGCCTGACTTTCCAGTCGAAGGCTGCTTTCATGGCGTTTTCTACCGCGAGAGCACCGCCCGATACGAAGAAAAGATACGGATGACTGTCAGGAATTACGGTATCCGCGAAAGTATCTACAAAGGCGGCGAGTTCTTCCGTATAGAAATCCGAGTTGGAAGGCTTATTGATAGCTACATCCGCCAGGTGGCTTCTGAATTCATCCGTACAGAGGGCGGGATGGTTCATTCCAAGAGGAGCCGACGCGAAGAAGCTGAAGAGATCGAGATACTCCTTTCCATCGACTGCATCATGTATCGTGCTTCCTTTACTTTTCTTCAGATCGAGAACCATTTCAAATCCGTCGGCCAGCATATGGCTGCCGATTGTAGATCTGACTTCAGATGCGGGTATATGTTTCATGTACACCACCCCTTTCGTTTCTAGAGTTACGAATCTGTGTCGAGCGTTATTGCAAAGCGAAGAATTCAGTTTATATAATTACACAAATGAAATTCATAGTGAATTGTGTCCCTGAATCTCATTTCACGGAAGGATTTTGTCAACTCTTCTTGCAGCAGACAATAAGGAATAACTATATTTATGCTGTATATTTAAAGTATGTGCTATTTAACTGCAGATCATTCTTAACAGGGGGCATAAATGGAACCTATCAGAACTCTCGAGCAAATGAAAAAGATCGCCAGAGAACTTCCCTCAAAGCGGGTAGCCGTAGTACGTGCTGATGAAGTTGAAACCATGAGCGCAATAGGCTCTGCAGTTAAGGATGACATGGCGGACGCTGTTCTCATCGGTCCTGAAAATGGAATCAGGGAAGCTGCTGAAAAGGCAGGTTTCGACCTCAACGGTGTTGAAATAATTCATGCGGAAGATGACAAAACGGCATCCATCAAGGGTGTTGAAATTGTCCGTTCCGGCCGGGCAGATGTAATAATGAAGGGTCTTGTGGCAACAAGTTCTTTCCTGCATGCCATTCTGGACAGAGACACGGGAATCAGGGGGCCGGGAGTCCTGAGCCATGTTGCCGCTTTTGACGTTCCCGGATATCATAAGCTTCTGATCATTACAGACGCTGCCATGAACATCGCACCGACTTTTGATCAGAAGGTAGGAATGCTCAAAAACGCGGTGATCGTAGCAAAGGCTCTTGGAATTGAACATCCCAAATCCACATACGTATGCGCAAAGGAAGTTCCATACGAGAAAATGCCCTGCACCATGGAAGCTGCCAGAATGAAAGAACTTGCGGACACGGGGGAGTTCGGCGATATCATTTTCGATGCCCCCCTTGCAATGGATCTTGCCGTGTCAGCCGATGCCTGCAGAATAAAAAAGATCGACAGTCCCGTCGGAGGTGACGTGGATATCATCGTACTGCCTGATATCGAGGCCGCTAACGTTCTTTACAAATCATTGATCTTCATTGCCGGTGGAGAACTGGGAGCAGTTATAATGGGAGCCAACAACCCGGTAGTACTTACATCAAGGGCCGATTCCGCAGAATCAAAACTGTGTTCCATTGTACTTTCAGCTGTTGTAGCGAGCTACGGAGCTGAAGGCGGACACTGATGAAGCTGGCTATCGCAAGCGATCACGCCGGGTTCCAACTGAAAAGCGACCTTGTCCCGTGGCTTTCCGGTGAAATGGGGCTGACAGTAGAGGATCTTGGGACTTCATCATCCGATTCGGTTGATTACCCCGACTTCGCAGGCGATCTGTGCAGGTATCTTTTAAAAGGAAACGCCGAAAAGGGCATCCTAATATGCAACTTTGGAATAGGTATGAGCATGAGTGCCAACCGATTCCCTGGTATCAGAGCTTCCCTATGCCTGTTTCCACGGATGGCTTACTACGCGAGGCATCATAACAACGCGAACGTACTTGTACTTGGAGGAGGAATCACCGCCTCGTTTCAGGCCAGGGAGATCGCTGCAGTTTTTCTTCGAGAGGAATTCGATGGAGGACGGCACAAAAGAAGAACAGACAAGATTGAATCAGTATCACAGATTGATTTCAGCTGATTAGCGGGGAAAAATGATTGATGTAGTCTGCGGGGCAAGGCCCAATTTCATGAAGATTGACCCGATAATAAGGAATATCGATCTCGCTCTTGAAGCGAGGATTATTCATACAGGGCAGCACTACGACCATATAATGTCCCAGAGTTTTTTCGATGAACTGGAACTTCCAAGACCCGATATAAACCTCGGGGTTGGTTCGGCCAGCATTACGGAACAGACCGCAACCATAATGAAGCGTTACGAAGACGTTATTATCGAGCGGATGCCCGATGCGTTAGTAGTGGTAGGGGATGTCAATTCAACCCTTGCCTGCTCGCTCGTTGCTGTAAGGCATGGCATTCCTGTAGTACATGTTGAGGCGGGACTCAGAAGTTTTGACCGTAGTATGCCGGAAGAGATAAACAGGATTCTCACCGATCAGATTGCAGAACTGCTTCTAATAACAAGTTCCGAAGCACGTGATAATCTGCTTGCTGAGGGAAGGAGCAGCGAAATGATCAAGCTTGTCGGGAATCCCATGATAGATACGCTGCGGAGGCTTCTTCCCGTTGCAATGTCCATCGGAGAACCGTCATCTGAAAAACCTTTCGCATTGGTTACACTTCACAGGCCATCGAATGTAGACGATCCCGAAAGACTGGTAGCAATACTGGAAGCACTTGGTGACCTTCAGGGGCTGAGAGTTCTTTTTCCAGCCCATCCCAGAACACTGAACCATATTGCGGAATGGGATATTGAAATCCCCGAAAGGATTTCAATTGAGAAACCCATGTCATACCTTGAATTTATAAGAGCACAAGCTACGGCATCGGTTGTAATAACTGATTCCGGAGGAGTCCAGGAGGAGACGAGTGTACTAGGAGTGCCATGTGTTACGGTAAGAACGAGTACGGAGAGGCCGATTACACTGGAACTTGGAACCAACGTTTTGTGCCCGGATGTGTCTGGATTAGTGGAAGCAGTAGCAGGACAGTTAGCGAACCGTCCTGAAAAGCCGCCGGAGATCCCACTCTGGGATGGGAAAGCCGGGATCAGGATAGCTGCTTCTATAGAAGAATTTATTGGGGGGATAAGATGAAACCTGGATTACTTGCATTGATTGTTTTAGTGCTGCTGATACTTCCGCTTGTTGCTGGAGGATGCGCGGATGAGGCCAGTGAAACTGGTCTTTCCATCACCGTTGCCGACGCGAGTACTCAGAAGTTTGCGGTTTCGATACAGGGCGATGATGTTGGATACATGCAGCTGGATATCTGTGACCACGGAACGGATTCACTCTTGATTACACAGACAATCAACTGGAACATGATACTCATGGGTAACCGGAGAGACATCGAAATGACCATGACCGCCGTTTCAGATCTTGAATTCAACCTGGGGCGCATGGAGATGCACATGTCCGACGGTTCAGCAGATATTGACATAAGAGCTTTCAGGCAGGATTCTATTCTGATAACGGAAATAGGTACTGCGGGAAGGGTGATAGAGAATTCAACTGTTATCGAGGGTGACTATCTCCCGGTTCTGGTCGATTTAGCCTGTGCTTCAATGGAATGGACCGAAGGACAGGAGAGAACCTTCCAATCCTTCGACCCGGCAAGCGGGATAATCCTTTCATCCACAGCCGTATGCGAAGGATATGAGGAAGTACCGCTTCTGGGTGATACGGTAAACTCAACCAGATTGAAATTATCCCAGATGGGAACAAAAAATACCGTATGGGTTTTCGAAGGCCAGATAATCAGGGAATTCGAAGAGGGACTGGCCATGGATATGACACGTGTTCCCCCGGAACAGGGCGGAGACATTGTCGCAAACAGAGATCTCTACGAAGTATTTGCCGTATCCTCAACACCGATCCGGGACCCCAGAAGTACGGAATCACGAACCTTTGTACTGCAGGGCGAGATCGATTGGAGCCAGTTCCAGCTGAGTATTCCTGGCGTACAGACAGCTTCGGGATGCACAGTAACGGTTTCAAATGATGTTCCAGACGATATTGTTCCCTATCCCCCGGTCGTTCCCCAAGAGCTTGAAGTATATACAATGCCCGAATCCATGATTCAGAGTGACGATTCGGTAATAGTTGAAAAAGCAGCCAGCCTGACAGACGGCTCAGCTGACTCGTGGGAAGCCGCAAGAAGAATAATGTCCTTCGTTGATGTCAGTGTTGAAAACAGCCCTACTGTGTCCCTGCCTTCAGCAGTTGACGTGATGGAGAACTTAAGGGGAGACTGCAACGAACACACCATACTTACCGTTGCTCTTGCGCGTGCTGCCGGTCTGCCCGCCAGGATCTGCGCTGGTATCGTATATCTGAACGGCTCATTCGGATACCATGCGTGGCCAATGATCTGGGTAGGGGAATGGGTGGAGATGGATCCAACTTTCAGCCAGTACGTCGCGGATGGAACACATGTCATACTGGCCACCGGCGATCTTGAATCACAGTACGTTGTCAATTCCGCCATTGGTAGATTGAGTATTATCGAACTGGATACGAACTGATGGCTTCGAAGGTTGAAATTCAGGCAATGAAGAAAGCTTTGAAACTTGCGGTTTACGGTAAAAGAAATACTTTCCCCAACCCCATGGTGGGAGCTGTTATTCTTGATAAGGATGGAAATCATGCCGGAGACGGTTTCCACCGGAAATGCGGAGCACCCCATGCCGAAGTGGTTGCGATCTCATCAGCGGGTGACGCATCCTCCGGAGGTACAATGGTTGTAACCCTTGAGCCCTGCTGTCATCGCGGTCGTACAGGACCCTGTACAGACGAAATTATCAGGGCAGGGATTTTAAGGGTTGTAATTGCCATGATCGATCCCGACCCTAGAGTGAACGGCGAAGGGATCAGAAAGCTTGAAGCAGCCGGAATTGAGGTTGAAACAGGGCTTTTTTCTGATGAGGCCCGTACGCTGAACAAAGTGTATTTTCACTACCTTGATACTTCCAGGAGCTGGGTAACACTTAAGATAGCACTCAGCCTTGATGGCAGAACAGCCGCTGCTGACGGAAGCAGTAAATGGATTTCATGCGAAGCTTCCCGAAGACTGGTACACCGGAAAAGGTCTTCGGTTCAAGCCATTATGACAGGTGCGGGAACTGTACGGGATGACGACCCGGAATTGACGGTCCGTTTGGCTGATATTCCGCCGGGCGGGCAGCCCGTAAGAATAGTGGTTTCATCCACAGGTGATTTTGGAGATTCCAGAAATATCTTTAAAGCTCCGGGAAAGACCATTATCGCTGTTCCTGAAGGTGTGTCAGCCCGATTAACCGAATTCAGCAGAATGTCAGGAGTCGAAATCTGGGAATTCCCACCTGATTCTTCCACTCCGGGATTCAATCTCGTTCCACTTTTCGAAAGAACTGCCGCTGCGGGTATCGGTGAAATACTCTGCGAAGCTGGAAGTGGTCTTTCCACACAGCTGCTGAAAGATCGACTTGTTAAATCCGTAAGCATTTTCACTGCTCCTGTTATACTTGGTGGAGAGGGAAGGCAAGCTTTCGAGCAGCTTGGAATAGATACTATTAAAAACGCTGTGAGACTTAAAAATGTTTCATCCCATCGGTCAGGATCTGATTTTCTGACGGAGGGCGAAGTTGTTTACCGGTCTGATTGAGGATACAGGAAGGGTCAAGACCCTCTCAGGTCGCAACTTGACTGTTCAGACCAGTATTTCCGAATCCGCCACTCCGGGTGACAGCATTGCGGTTGATGGCTCATGTCTTACAGTTAGCGGTATCGTTCATCAAAGCCTGTCGTTTCAATGTTCGGCGGAAACTGTTTCAAGGACCATCATTTCAAGATACTTCCCGGGAATGGAAGTGAATCTTGAACGTCCTCTTAAGCTTTCGGACGGACTGCACGGTCATCTGGTCACCGGCCATGTGGATGAAACCGCGTCCGTTCTGAAGGTTGGGAGATCCGGTGAGGATATGACGGTATGGATATCCTGTTCCCGTAAATATTCCACTCTGCTGGTGGAAAAGGGTTCCATAGCCGTAAGCGGGATAAGTCTTACCATCGCCTCACTTGGACAGGACAGATTTTCCGTTGTCCTGATACCTGAAACTGTCAGAGGGACTACCGTTGGAAACTGGAAACCGGGCACTCACGTGAATCTTGAATACGATATTATAGGCAAGTACGCTAAAAAGCAGACCGATGCGGCCATCGGAGAAAAGCGATTGAGGAATTACCTTGAACAGTAACATTATTGCGAAGGCAGAAGAGGCAATTGAAGCCATCCGCACCGGCAGAATGGTTGTTGTTGTAGATGATGAAAACAGGGAGAACGAAGGAGACCTGATAATCGCGGCCGAGAAGTGTGATGCTGAAGCCGTAAATTTCATGGCCCTTGAAGGAAGGGGACTGATATGCCTTTCAATGGAGGGGGAGGCCCTTGAGAGGCTGGATATTCATGAAATGGTTCCAAGGAATACATCTCTCCATGAAACAGCGTTCATGGTTAGTATTGACGCAATTGAGGGAGTGTCAACCGGTATATCCGCTCATGACAGGGCCACGACTATAGCTGTTGCCATAGACTCTGCTTCAAAATCATCCGATCTGGCCAGACCAGGACACATATTCCCACTGGCTGCCAGGCCAGGAGGCGTTCTTTCCAGGACGGGTCATACGGAGGCTGCAGTGGATCTCGCAAGGCTGGCCGGACTCAACCCGGCCGGTGTTATCTGCGAGATCATGAACAAAGACGGTTCGATGGCCAGGCTTCCTCACCTTATAGAATTCACAGAAAGACATAACCTCGTTCTAACATCGGTTGAGGAACTTGTGCGATACCGCAGGAAAACCGAAAAGCTGGTAAGAGAAATCGCCCGGTCAACACTACCTACCGATTACGGTGTATTCGATCTTCATATATTCGAGGATATTACAGAGGGGGAAGTGCATGTTGCCCTGGTGAAGGGTGATGTAAGGGGCAGGGAGAATGTACTTGTAAGAGTGCATTCACAGTGTCTGACAGGTGATGTTTTCGCATCCCGCAGGTGCGATTGCGGAAGCCAGCTTCATACCGCCATGAGAAAGGTTGAATCTGAGGGACAGGGAGTAATTCTCTACATGGCTCAGGAAGGACGCGGAATAGGCCTGGCAAACAAGATAAAAGCGTACCATCTGCAGGATCACGGGCTGGATACCGTTGAGGCAAATGAGGAACTGGGTTTTCCCGCAGACCTCAGGGATTATGGTACAGGGGCACAGATACTCGCGGAACTTGGTCTTTCAACCATAAGGCTCATGACAAACAATCCAAAAAAGATAGTAGGGCTGAAGGGATACGGTCTTGAGATAACGGAGAGGGTCAGAATAGAAATTCCGCCTACGGAAGAGAATCTCCATTACCTCAGAACAAAAAAAATTAAACTCGGGCATATGCTGGAGGGAGTAGATGATGACCTGGATTCACGAAGGTAAGCTGGACGGCACTGGAATTAAACCTGCTGTTGTAGTATCAAGGTTCAACAGTTTCATTACCAAAAAGCTTCTTGACGGAGCCCTGGATTGCCTGGAAAGACACGGTGTCAACACCGATGACATCAACGTTTTCTGGGTACCGGGAGCATGGGAGATACCCCCCGTATCCGTAAGAATAGCCGATACAGGAAAGTTCGATTGCGTTATCTGTCTCGGTGCGGTCATTCGCGGAGAAACCCCTCATTTCGAGTACGTATCCGCTGAAAGCGCAAAGGGCGTAGCCCAGGCCGCGATGCTTACAGATGTTCCCGTTATTTATGGCATCATAACCGCGGATACCGTTGATCAGGCTGTTGACAGGGCCGGGACCAAATCCGGCAATAAAGGTTTCGACGCAGCCATGACAGCTATTGAAATGACAGCTCTTTACGAGTATGTCGCTGACCTTGAGGAATCCATGGACGACAGCAGTCCTGAAGAGGAATCGACCAAGGAGTAATGGGCGTAAGAAGCAGAAGCCGAAAAGCACTTCTTCAGGCCAGGTACGGAGCTGAAGTAAACAGCAGATCTCTTTCAGCGAACCTCGAAGATATCAGGCGATTTCTGGCCGATCCCGACCTGGGAGTGGGAATCCCTTTTGAAATTGAAGACTGGAACTGGGTATCTGACCTTGCCAGAGCTATTCTCGAAAACAAAGCAGAAATAGACGAGAGACTCGAAGATGTCCTTGAGAACTGGACAGTAGACAGACTCAGCCTTGTTACTCGCCTGATTCTTGAACAGGCACTGGGGGAGATGTACTATTTTCATCCGTTAACTCCGGTTCCCGTTGCAATTAACGAAGCTATCGAGCTGGCAAAGGTTTTCGATGCGGATGAAACCCCGGGTTTTGTGAATAGTGTTCTGGATAAAATCGCTAAAACCGGTAATTCTGATGATCCTCCTCAGGGGAAATAATAATGCTCATTAGAATCATTTCCGATATTCACAGTAATTACCAGGCTCTCGAAGCAGTTTTGAATGACCCGCTCGGAAAAGATGCAGAAAAAACTTTCTGTCTTGGTGATATCGTAGGTTACGGAGCCGATCCCTCCAGCTGCATTGAGATGGTACGTCAGGAATGCGATATCGTAGTTTCCGGTAACCATGACGCAGGAGCGGCAGGGCGAGTATCTCTCGACAGGTACAATTGGGAGGGTGCCACAGCTTTAAGATGGACCAGATCAATTCTTTCTCAGGACGATAAGAACTGGCTTTCCCTTCTTCCGTACTTTGCTGATTATGAGAATTTCTTTCTCTGTCACAGTTATCCCGCCGATCCTGAAAGCTGGACTTATGTACTCCGGCGGAATCATGCTCTTGAATCCATAAACGCGAGGCAGGGGTATATTTCGCTTATAGGACATACCCACCTTCCCGGCTGCTGGATGGAAGATGGCAACTACACCGACGCTTCGAAGGGAGATTTTTCGAAAGTCAGGCTTGTTAATGCAGGCAGTGTAGGACAGCCCAGGGACAGGGATCCAAGAGCTGCTTACCTTCTCATTGATACTGAAGCCGGGACATGGGAGCACCGCAGGGTGAAGTACAGCATCGATGACGCTGCAGCCAGAATAAAGGAAGAAGCGTTGCCCCCCATTCTATGGGAGAGACTTTACAGCGGATTCTAGCCCGCATCCATCACAAACACTTTACTACAGCGATGCATATAGCTGTGTCTACTGCGTTATGCTCAAGCATCCGTCCTCGACGTACTGTTCAAGTACGCCTCCAGAGTCTGCTTTCGCAAGCCTTGTATCCACAGCAATCTGCAACGCTTCGCTACAAGTACTTGTGATGGATGCGGGCTAGAGGGGCCGGACTTCACTTGCGGCACTTACAAAAATAAACAATGTAACGAACAGGGAAGTCTAAAGGGCATTATTTACGCAGAGAATCTTTCATAACTTCTATCATCCTGTCCGCGGTATCATCCCAGTTGAAACGGGCGGCCCATTCCATACCGTTTTTTCCAAGTATGGATCTGAGAACAGAATCACCTGCCAGTCTGTCCATTTCAGACGCAAGATCCTCCACGCTGCCATGGGGAACCAGAATGCCGGTTATGCCGTCTCTTACCGAATCCCGCTGGCCGTCGCTGTTGCTGGCGATAACAGGGGTTCCACAGGCGTTCGCTTCGATTACAGTCAGCCCCCATCCCTCTTTTTCCGAGGGGAATACGGCGCCCCAGGCTTTCCGCAACCAGTGCAGTTTTCGCTCCTGGGAAACGAATCCCTCGAAAGTAACGCTCTGGTCCAGGCCAAGGCGTGAGGCGGTTTTTTTCAGCTCCTCTTCGTAATCGCCGGATCCAAGCACTACAAGTCTGTAATTCTTACCTGCATCTCGCAGCACAGCCAGTGCCGCGAGTATCAGCTGCACGCCCTTGTACTTCTTCAGCCTTCCGACGTAAAGGAACGTTCCCTGTTCCGGGTCGGGTTTTCCCGGCTTGTAGGATCCGGTGTCTATTCCGCAGGGAATAACAGAAACATTTTCCGCTGAGATTCCTCTTTTTACGAGATCCTTCTTTGTGGATTCGGAAATAGCGACAAAAGAGCATTTTCCATAAACCCTCGGTATGAAGGATTCCATGAAATTCACATAAAGCGCAAGAGGCAGCGCGACTTCCCTGTAAGCTGTTGTGCCGAAAAGATGGGGCACGATGGTAAGGACAGGAACAGGAGACCATCGAGGACTGTAGAAGGGTATCTTGCAGAGGTCTTCAATAACAAGGTCGAAATTGGATGCTATATCAAGAGAAAGAGCAAATTTTTTCAGTGTGAAATTAAAAGTATTTCGCTTTCCATGACGGAGGATACGGACACCGTCTATTATCTCTTCAGAGGGGAGGCCGGCTACCGACTGGGAAACCTGTGTAACCTCATGGCTGGCGATGACTGCCCTTCTGAGAATTTCATGAAGGTGAATCTCTGCCCCTCCGGTTTCAGGATTCTTAGGATCCCTCCAGTTAAGGGCCAGAATACGCATATCAGCCGCCCTGTTTCTTCCCGGCTATGATTCCTACGATGTAACCGAACCTCGGCCCAAGGTAAGAATCTTCGACCTTCTTTCTTAGTAGGGTTCGCAATCTGTGGACAGGAGGTATTAGTACTGGCCTCAGGGGAAGCTTAATACCCAACTTCATAAGTAATTCCCGGCATATCTTGTAAGCGAGGGAGGGAGAAAAGAATCTGCCGTAAACACTATCAGGTTCTAGGCCTGCCTCTCTGAGAATCCTGGAGAGTTCTCCCGGTGTGAACTGGGTCTCCCATCCGGCGAACCATGCGTTCATTGCGATAAGGATTTTCTTTATCAATGTGTATATATGAATTGTTTGAGGAACATCTACAAGAACTTTTCCACCTTCCTTTACGACTCTTACGTTTTCGCGCAGGAGAGGAAGCGGATCGCGGAAGTGTTCCAGAACTCCCTGATGAAAAACAAGGTCTATGGAATTATCTTTGAAGGGCAGGGCAAGAGCATCACCGCAGACGAGGAATAATTGAACCCCTGCTCTTTCAGCTGCCTCACTGGCAAGCCTGAGGGCTTCGTGGGAGTAATCGAGCGCTATCGCAACAGCTCTGTTTTCGGCGAGAATAACGCTGTCTCGTGCGGTTGCGGCGCCAACCTCCATTACGATGGCGCCATTGATATCCATCCTTTTGAGGAGCTCTTCAGGTATACGCCCATCGTTATCGTAGATCTCGTCAAGGTCGCGATCCCTTTTCCAGAAATCGTCCCAGTGCTTCCGTTCCGATGTTCTTTCAGCCATGCAGCTAATCTAGAAGAAAAACTGAAACTTTCCAAATGAAAAAGGTGCCGGGGCTTATCTGGCCCGGCACCTGTCCGAACCTGTTCTTTAATTTCAGGACTTCTGACATCACGTAAAATAAAATACAACTCATTCAGCATCAAAGACAATACGAAGATCAGTGCCGGGGTAACAGACTTCTTCCAAGTTTACTACTTCACAAAGGGCCTTGAGAGCTTTGTTGTGTCTTCTGCTTGCCATGCCGTGTAAACGTACAACTAGATACTGACCATCTTCATCAGGTATAATATCCGCAGGCAACTGGAAGAGAGCCTTGAGGAACTTGCGCCCTTCGTCTTCATGACGGGCATAGAAGGGTCTTATCACATTCACGAGTTCTGTCTCCGCGCGATATGCCAGCATCTTGACTGCGTCAGTGAGTACTTTGCGTTCCCGCTCCTGCGCAACGATCTTTTTGCCGACCGGGATACACTTCACTGCTATATGCTTTGGAAGCCCTTTGATAATTACTTTAAGTTCGCTGCACCGTTGTTCAAGAGTTCGTATATCATCAACAAGCTCTTTCTGAATCTCACTGCTCCCTTTCTTACTGGAGTTCTCCAGAACCTGTTTTGCATACTTCTTCTGCAGTTTTCCGAGATCATTTCGAAGCTTTGCGAGCTTTCTTTCAAACTTCTTCTTTTCAGGATTCGGTATCAACTGCTCAGGATCAACAGGCTCAATATCATATGTCCAGAGATGATCCAGGTTGAACTCATGACGCATGTACCTGAAGAAGTTCTCCTGACGCCACCGCGCAAACATCCGCTCAGCTACTTCTTTAATCTCAATATCCTGCCGGGTTGTCATCACCGAGGTCTGGTGACCATTGTCACAAAGGCGCCGAACCTCACGCATCCAGAACTTCTTACCAAGAAGTATGGATCGCTGACCCAGCCTGTAGGTAACCTCTTTACCTGATGCCTTCATC
>JAUVLV010000067.1 GCA_030600545.1 Candidatus Aegiribacteria sp.
TGCACCAAGAGGACAGAGAACACGGCAGAAGGGCTGTTTTGATGTAATTGACCAGAGAAGGATGAAAACGAGCAGAACGGTTTTCCATGAAAACAGGAAACCCGTCTGAAGTGTCATGCCTCCATCAAGAAGAACAAGAGGTATTCCCGCTGTGAGTGTTCCTGAGGGACAGATGACTTTGCAGAACCAGGGATCACCGCCTGCGCCCGATACGGTTCTGACAGCAATAGGCAGAATGAAAACAAAAATAAGAAGAACCGCGTATTTGGCATCCCGCCATGAAGCCGGGATACTGATTTTAGGCGATGGAATCTTATAAAGAAGACCCTGCAATAGCCCGAAAGGACATATCCAGCCGCAGGCGAATCTGCCTGCTGCGAATCCCAAAACCAGCAGGAATCCGATAACTCCCAGAAGAATAATCGCTTCAGGCCTTCCGGTTGCGATACCTCCCAGAAACCCATCTGTTGAAAGAATATTCTGAATCGAGCCCACTGGACATGTCAGAACACTCGAGGGGCACGAGTAACAATGCAGACCAGGCACGCAGAACATCTTTGATTTACCGGTAAAGATCGTTCCGTTGATCCATCCCTGGAAGTATAGATTTGTAAGAAGAAGTGATGATAACTGAACCAGTCTGCGGACTTTTTCTCTGGACACTAGCCTATGCCTATGCATTCAAGGCAGATATTCGCAGCCTTTTGCCAGATGACCACAGGATTACCCCATACATAACCCGATACAGCCATGAGAATTGCGATAACCAGCAGAGATATTCTGATTGATAAATGGATATCCCTCATATTCACCAATCGCTAGAAATGATGGAGGCGGCGATCGGATTTGAACCGATGCATGGTGGATTTGCAGTCCACTGCCTTACCACTTGGCTACGCCGCCTTATATATGGAGGTCAATAATACAAGTTCATGACTTCCCGGGCAAGACTCTTTCCGTCAGTCAATCCAGTCAAGGCTTATATTGAGTGAACCGGAATACATCATTTGCCCGAAGGGTGTTGAAATCGTAGGAACAGCTGCAACCAGCATCCTTCCAATATGATCCCCATCTCTTAGATCTGAATCGATGCCCCCTATTGCAAGTGCCAGATCTATGAACTCAAGGGCACCCATTTCGCTCATGAGAGATACAGCATCGAAACTGATATCAAGTGGCAGTATTACCGTTTCGTCCGCTCCGGGAATTTCAAGGGGCTGGGACATCGTTCCCGAAGCAACCCAGGTTGTATCAAAAGCTATCCCGGAATCTCCGTCGAGATAGAGATCCCAGACAAGTGATGACAGCGTAACTGGAATAATATCGGGTCCTGTCGAGCCGTTGTTAGGATTGTGAATGCCTATATTGAGCGTAAAATCCACAGGGCAGCTGCCTGAACCCCATACAGCCAGCACTTCGGCTATCTGGGCAACGGAAAGGCTCTCAAGGTTATCAAGTTGAATCCCTGTTACGACGAAATCCTCCGTATCCTCTATCCTGAACTGGCATCTCAGAAGAGTCAGCGGATCATCAGGGCTGCACGCCGTGAACAGTACGCTGATGACCAGAAAACAAGACAGAATAATCGACCTTCTCATAATCTATTCCTTTCAATAGTGTTTTTCTATCATTTATAGATTATCTAATCAATTCTGTTCCAGAAAACAGCACTTTGAAAAAACAGCAACAATCAATATGAAAATACATCAAATGGAGAAAGAAGAAAATGCCAGTATGGTTTCTGGATAAGTATACTTGCACATATCACTAAAGGTGTATAATATTTTGTTGGATGGTGTAATCCGAGTAAGGTCGAAAAAGCTTGAAAAGAAAGTGAGTATGAACGGTGAATGAAAAACAGTTCGACAATTACTTTGAACTCGGGCTTATCGGTATGGCGATTATCACACCTGAAATGGGCTTTATTGATGTCAACAACTATGTCTGTGAAATGCTTGGCTATTCTAAAGATGAGCTACTGAAGAAAAAATGGTCCGACATAACCTATCCCGATGATCTGGAGACTAATACTGATTTCTTAACAAAAGTACTCTCCGGTGAAATCGATGGCTACAAGCTGGAAAAGCGTTTGATACACAGTAATGGCAGTATTGTTTATGTGAGTATCGCTTCCAAATGCACAAGAAAACAGGACGGATCTGTAAACAACCTTCTTTCACTTGTTCAGGATATCACAAAAAGAAAAAAGGCGGAAGAGAGTATCCGGCAATCTGAGCTGAAATACAGAACCGTTGTAGAAAACGCAAAAGAAATGATCTGGCAGCTGGACAGGGAAGGAAATTTTGTATTCTTCAACAGATATGCTGAAGAGATATCCTCCAAGATCAGTACCGATTGGAAAGGCAAGGATTTCTCGCCGGCTGTTCACCCGGATGATCTTGATAGTGTTAAAGAAATTTTTATTGATACATTGAACGGTAACGTCAATGAATATGAAGTCAGAATACTGGTTGGAATGAATGAAACAGCTGAACTCAGGGTTCAGACTCTTCCCGTTTATACTGATGGAAAGGTTACCGGAACGCTGAGTTTCGGCAAGGATATCACTGAAGAAAATAGATCTCGGCGAGCATTGAAAACCTCTGAAGAACGGTACCGTTCACTTCTTGAAAACATCCCTGTCGGAGTGTTTCGTTCAACTGGTGACCAGGGTGGAGCATTCATCTCTGTTAATCCTGCGCTTGCCCGAATGTTCGGCTTTGAAAGCCCCAAAATGATGCTCAGATCAAAGGTATCTGACTGCTACCGGAATATCGAGGATCGAATACGATTCATCAACATTATCAGGAAAGAAGGTTCTGTTTCCGGACACGAAGTTCAATTCAAACGCGTAGATGGTTCGATCTTCTGGGGTTCACTGACATCGAAAGCAACACTCGATGAAAAAGGCAGGATTCTCTATCTTGACGGTATACTGGAAGACATTATGGAACGAAAATCAATTCAGGAAGCACTTCAGGAATCAGAGGAACGATACCGCCGCCTTCTGGATCACAATCCTGCGGCAATCGTCGTTCATGTCGATGGCAAAATCGTCTATGTCAACAAGGCAAGTCTTGATCTCGTAGCTGCCTCCTCCCCTGAAGATGCTCTCGGTAAAAAGATTTTCGATTTTGTCCATCCTGATTACAGGGAAATCGTGATTGATCGCGTTAAACTTTGTCAGAAAAATGGAAAATTCGCGCATCCTATCGAAGAAAAATTTCTTCGACTCGACGGGAAATCTGTTGACGTTGAAGTGACAGCGATACCAATAACGTATCAGGGGCAGCCAGCCTCTCAGGTTGTTTTCTGGGATATCACCGATAGAAAACGGGCAGAAGATAGTATAAAGAACAACCTTGAAGAATTACATAGAACACTTGAAGGAACGGTAGACGCGCTATCTTCAGCAGTTGAAACAAGAGACCCTTACACGGCAGGCCATCAGAAAGAAGTGTCAAGATTTGCGTGTGTCGTCGCAAAAGAAATGAACCTTCCCGAGGAAATGATTGAAGGCCTTCGTGTCGCAAGCCTGCTGCACGATATTGGTAAAATTAAAATTCCTGCGGAGATTCTCAGTAAACCCGCAGTCCTTACGGATATAGAATACGCATTGATTAAAACTCATCCACAGGCAGGTCTTGATATCCTCAAAACAATCACTTTCCCATGGCCTGTGGGAAAGATCGTCCTTCAGCACCAGGAGAGAATGGATGGTTCAGGATATCCCAACGGTCTCAAGGGAGATGAAATCTGTCTTGAAGCACGCATTCTCGGAGTTACAGATGTGGTGGAGGCAATGTGTTCCCATCGCCCCTACAGGAGTTCCCTGGGCATGGACAAGGCGCTTGAGGAAATAACGCAGAACAGAGGCATACTGTACGATGAAGAGGTTGTTGACGCGTGCCTGAAATTATTCAGAGAAGAGAAGTTCTGTCTCTGTACAACATAGTCCGCAAATCTTACCACCATCTTGTAGATCCTTCCAGGAACACATGCTTTCAGTAATCAGTATGAATGTAAGACTTGAACAAATGCCTTTTACTCGTTTGATTAAGGGCTGGATAGAGTCAGAATTCTCGCTGATCTGACTGTAGCCTTCAGAGAAATCAAACCCGAAAAAGTAATTGAATTTGCAAAACAGGACTGGAACTTCTGATGGATACTGAAAACAGAAAACTGTTTTTCGGAAATCAATCAGATGCTGCTTTTGAAATAAAAAGGATTTGTATTTAATCTTGCCTCAGGAGAATTCCTTTATTCGGAAGTTGGTTTCAGACGGCAGATAACCTGAGGCGTTCCGCCGCTTCCTCGGGAGTGATGTCACGCTGATGTTCGGCAAGCATTTCATAACCAACCATGAACTTGCGAACAGTAGCTGACCGCAGAAGGGGTGGATAGAAATGTGCATGCAGATGCCATGATTTAATATCCCTCGGGTCTGCAGGCGCTATATGCCATCCGAAGCTGAAAGGCATTGATGCTTTAAAAAGGTTGTCATACGCCAAGAGAAGCCGTTTCCATATTACCGTGAGAGAATTCTTCTGTTCGTTATCGAGATCTGTAAGAGATGCTGAATGATGTTTCGGCAGAAGCATCGTTTCGTATGGCCACTCAGCCCAGTAGGGCACAAGAACAACCCAATGGTCGTTTTCAAGAACGATGCGTTCACCTTCGGCAAGCTCGTGCCTTTGAACATCGCAGAGGAGACATGTTCCGTTATCGCGCATGTACTTCGCCTGGTGATAATCCTCGGAATCGACTTCACCAGGAACCGATCCTGATGCCCATATCTGACCGTGCGGATGGGGGTTGCTGCAGCCCATCATGAGCCCGCGGTTTTCGAATATCTGCACATAACCGATATCGATAGAATCCATCAGTTCATCTATCTGATCAACCCAGGTATCGATGATAGCAAGAAGTGATACGTCATCGATATCAGAAACAGATATATTGTGAAACGGTGAATAGCAGATAACCCTGCAGATGCCGGATTCCATCATGCCCTGTTTCCATGCTGGAATATTTTCGGATGAATCGTTTCCGCTGTGAACCAGTGCGGGAAAATCGTTGTCGAATACGAATACTCCATCGTAGGGTGGATTCCGTTCTCCGCTTGCGCGAAGGTTGCCCGGACAGAGATAACAGTCGGGATCGAATTCCGGTAGCGATATGTGGTTTTCAATGGCTTCAACGCTTCCGCCCCATGGTCTTACGGAACGATTTGGTGAAACCAGTACCCATTTCCCGGTAAAAGGATTTCGCCTGCGGTGTGGTCTTTCGTAATTCATTGCATCTTCCCTTCCCGGGACATTATGCCGTCGATACTTGAAACCTGAATTGCCGTCCCGTTTCGACCGGTTCTTTCCCGGTAACCGGATAGAGTCGTATTGATGAATTCCCCGGTCATATTCTTTCTCACAAGATTGACCGTACACCCTCCGAAACCTCCACCTGTCATTCTTGCGGCAATACAGCCGGGAGCATGCCATGCCGCTTCGACCATGCTGTCCAGTTCGTTACAGGAAACCTCGAAGTCGTTCTGTAAACTCATGTGGGATTCCTTGAAAAGACGACCAATACAATTTTCATCCGATGCCCGAAGTGCCTGTGCGGCTTCTCTTACCCTCATGTTCTCTAAGACAACATGCCGGCACCGGTGAAGAAGAACATCCGTGCTGCCTGTGATCTTCTCCAGCAGGTCAAGATCACTGGAGGAGACATCACGTAACGAAGTGATCTCTATTCCTTCCCGTTTGAAAAGCTCAGCTATCTTCGTACATTGCAATCGTCTTTCGGAATATTCCGAAAAGGCCAGTTCATGCCTTATTCCGGTATCCATTATTACAAGAGACCAGTCAGCGGGAATCGGTATGTGATCTATTTGAAGTGATCGGCAATCGATTAGTAGAGCGCTATCTTTGCGAGAGAGAAGTATTGAGAGCTGATCCATGATTCCGCATTCCACTCCTGCATACTCGTGTTCCGCATTCTGAAGTGTTCTGGCAAACTCAAACGGATGAAGCTCAATACTGTTCAATTCAGCGGTAATAACACCAAGGCCTGCAGCGAAAGCTGCCGAGCTGCTCAACCCTCCTCCAACCGGCAGATCGTTCTCCACAAGAATATCCATTCCGGCCTCTTCGTCCGCACTCTTGAGAGTCGTTCGTATAACGCCCTCCGCAAATCGCTTCCATCCTGACAATGACGGGTTCATCTCATTCTCAGAGGAAAACCGGTGCCTTTCTCCGAAGGCGGTTGAATAAACTGAAACCCATTTGTCCGGGCGGATTAGTCCGGTAACATGAACGAATCGGTTCACAGCAACCGGAAGAACAAAACCGTCGTTGTAATCAGTATGTTCTCCGATGAGGTTTACGCGGCCGGGAACCTTCGTATCGATCGGTACCATTCCCTTGCCGAAGATATCATCGAACCTGTCTTGATTCACATATGGCTTATTACGCATATTTTATAATTCCGATAAATTTTCCGATATCCATACGATCATTCCGCCCTGTCGTCTGTTGTTCCACAGACAGTACGGAATCGCTTTTATTTCCACCGGCATGGTCTCAGTTACAGAGGGTCTGTACAGCCGATCAACCCATCCGTCTGTATTCCTGATTCGGGCAGTACCTGTAATGACTGTGCACCCTCCAAGGAGTGTTTCATCGTATTCAGCCTTGAATTCAGTTGACGAATCCAGACGGATGTCGTTCAGGTCCGGTGTATTGTCCTCCTCTTCAAGGCAATATACGATCGGACCCCTCATGATTGCTATCTTCCCGCAGTTACCCCGTACTTCAGGATGAGCCTCGATCTTCCGAACAGGCATGGGCAAATTGAGATTCAGTGTATCTTCTTTTCTCCACAATCTGCTTACTTCCACATAACCATTGATTATTTGAAGTTGCTTGATTCCCTTTCCGTTGAGTTCTACGGAAGCGTTCTCACACCATCCCGGAATCCTTAGAAACAACGAAAATTCAACTGGTTCCGCGGGTTCCATATACAGAGTAACCGTTTCCTGCCAGGGATAATCCGTCTCCTGTCGGATTTTAACCCGTACACCTGAAATCATGACCTCCGTAGTGCTTCCGACATACAGATGAATGTATATGCTGTTGTTACTGCTTGAGTAAATGTATTGACCGAAGGATGAGAGAATACGCATTATGTTCGTAGGACAGCAGGAGCAATTGAACCATTCCTGCCTGGAGTACCTGTAATTATTTTCCAGACCTGATTGTGCCAGAGCGTGTCCGGGACGTACTTCGAGAGGATTGGTATAGAAGAAGCGTGTGCCATCAAGTGAGACACCACTGAGAACACAATTGTACAGGCTTCTTTCCATTACATCGGCATACTTCGCGGCTGGTTTATCATCTAAGTGCAGCATCCTGTGAGCCCAGAAGACAAGGCCGATAGCAGCGCATGTTTCAGCGTACGCTGTCTCGTTGGGCAGATCGTAGTCAGCGGTGAAGCTTTCGCCCCGCTCGGTTGAACCAACACCCCCTGTTATGTACATCCTCTTCCCTGTTACGTTTCTCCAGAGAAGTCGGCATGTTTCAGCAAGTTCATTATCACCGGTCCGGGCAGCGACATCTGCCATTCCGCTGTAAAGGTACATCGCCCGCACAGCATGTCCGACAGCTTCTTTCTGCTCACGTACAGGAAGATGAGCCTGCCAGTATTCATAATTCTCTGCCGGATCTTCTCCCCGGGACGCAGATTCCAGATCGTAGTAGTGCGGTCTTGTACCCCGTTCGTTAAGGAAAAAAGCGGCAAGTTGAAGGTAGCGACTCTCACCCGTTACACCGAACAATTTAACCAGTGCAAGTTCCAGTTCCTCATGGCCGGGGTATCCGCGCTTCTGACCTTCTCCATTGCCGAATACGGAATCTATACAGTCCGCATACCTTACAATGATATTCAGAAATCGGTCATCTCCGGTTGCGGAGAAGTGCGTTACAGCCGCTTCGATGAGATGACCAGCGCAGTACAATTCATGCCTGTCCCGCAGGTTGGTCCATCGGTTCTCAGGTTCAACCGTGGTGAAATAACTGTTAAGATAACCGTCCGGCTGCTGGGCTTTTTCCATTGAAGTGATTACGCCGTCAAGTTTCTTTTTAAGTTCGTTGTCCGGATGGATGTAAAGGCTGCATGCAGCGGCTTCCATCCATTTGGCAACGTCCGAATCCCAGAAAATGTGAGGTCTGCACGGATCCCCATCCTTCCAGTCAAGTTTCCATGCGTCCAACCGTCCGGTTTCTCTGCACTTCTCATATCCTAGCGGGATGGTTACCAGTCTGTTCGTTTCCATCCTTGGTGACCAGAACCGGTCATCAACCGATACCCTGCGGAATGGGACCGGGGCAATACTTCCTGATTTCATTTTCGAATTAGCCTCAAATCCTTATCAAATATTGTTAATAATGCTTATACACGAGAACTGAGTGACCCAATGAACATATCCCATTCGGTTTGCCATGTACTCATCAACTCAGCTTTCTCCGCATCGGTCATTGCGGCATCTTCAATGGAGTTGATAATCAGCCTTTTCACTTCTGATAAGGGACAGATCCCGGGCAAGAACGGCAACAGCACTCCTGCTGCAAAACAAATGAAATCGCAAACTTCATAATTCCACAGATTTGATATTGCTCAAAATAAGCGATGTCAACCAAGATGATCAAGATTATATCTCCGAACACTCGTTGACGATCAAGTTGGATCGGTTCAGAACAGGCAGACCCCTGCATCTTCAGTGCTGCAGCGTCGGTTGGTTAACCAGGATGCTACTCTGCTTTCACTGTATATGGTGATAATTCCAGTGAGTCTCAGATATTCCGGAAATGGAAATGAACCGGCTGCGAGCGGAGTTAAAGCCACCGCCCACAGCCGCTGCTATCTCAGCGAATGCCGATCAGAATCCGACCTTGATGTATCCCCAGGTCTCCTGATGCAGGGACATATCGTAATTGTAATGAACCGTACCGTTCCAGGCGCGGTATGTGAAGACACTCGCTGGAGGAAAACCTTCGGAAAGCCCACTGTAGGTGATGATGATCATTTCGCTGTTAGTGTATGTGTTGGGGCCGCCGTTCGTGTACATGAAGCCACCGACTTCTGGTACAGCTTCTGCCACTGTAATAATAACACCGACCGTAGTGCCCTCGGCCACCACCAGCCCGCCGACATCCACATGAGTTGGATTGTTCACTCCAGCACTCATAACCACATCGGTGCCCAGAAGAGTCCATCCGGTCGCACTCGTTTCGAAGCCGTTCGCGGTGCCTTCGCGGGTCCAGACATCAACGGTCCAGTCGGAGACAATCGTATCCAGATTGACATCGAAGCCGACGACCGTGAGATCGGTACTGGCTATAATGTCGAACGAGTTCCCCGCGAAGTTGTTATCCTCCGCGAACAGAGTCGTGAGTTCACCATCACCTGTCGAGTCAACACCTGACTCTATGAGGTATGATGTAGAGCTCTCTGCACCGCTGTCTGTGACAGCCAGCACGGAACCTGAAATAAGGAATACAAGCACCAGCGTGAAAGCAGGAAGAAACAACTTTCTCATAAATGATCCTCCTTGTTAGTGATTCAGCACAAGTTGACAAAAGCCATTTCCAAACAATAAAGAATTGGATTTCCCAAAACCGCATACCAGCTCCCGAAACAGCTCATTCGTTCTCAGATGTCACCATTTCCCTGCAAGAAACTGACCATACCTCCTGAAACACCCGCAGTCAAACATCGCTACCGGCAGATATACACTGGAGACTCGGTATCAGGATGTGTTGTCACACCTCTCTTTGACCAATGTGCGGAAGATCAAAAACGGGCGCTAAGGAAGTATTAAAGAATTGAACATAATCCTGTTTAAATCTTAATACCCTTTTAACAATGGCTTGATTACTTATGTAAATTTCATTAGTTTTATAAGATAATATAATCAGGTTTTTAAAACCAGATGAAACCTGTATGTTGATTGTACAGAACTACCGAGTTTAAGCAGGCAGATCAGCATTTGTTCAGGGCACCATAGTAAAGGAAATGTGATATGCAATTGTTTGTAGTACTATTTGTTTTTGTCAGCTCTGGTCTCAATACCTTACCTGAATATGATTTGACCACAGTCGAATCCACTCTCAATAGTGTATACCTGATGACCAGCCAGGGAGAGTTGCAGGTGGATAGTGTTGCCACCTATCCCATGTACGAGATTTACTTTCACATTCCAGTTCCCTACGAGTACCAGGTACCGATATTGCTTGAGGTGGAAGGACCATACCTAGTGGATTACAGGTTCGTCAGACTGACTCCCCCTAATCTCGTGGTCGCCGCCACCCTTACGCAGGGTTTACCCTGCCCGATAACCTGGCAGGCCTCGGTGCTTGTGCTGGGTAAGAACTGGAATGACATTCCGTCGTTCGTTCCTATCCCCGATTACGGACAACTTCCGGACTCTGTGACTAAATGGCTACAGCCTACTGACTGCGCTCAGATTGAGTCCCCTGTGGTACAGGCCGTGGCCTCAGAGGTACTGGGTACAACCAATAACCTTATCACTCTTGCTGATTCTGTATACAGTTACTGCCATGCTATCCCATACGAATTCCCGCACATGCCTTATGCATTCGACGCAGTCTATGCACTGCTCTGGGGGAACAGCTGTACCGGGAAAGCACATGCAGCCGCAGCACTTATGAGAGCCAACGGCGTTCCAGCCAGAACACTG
>JAUVLV010000035.1 GCA_030600545.1 Candidatus Aegiribacteria sp.
GAATATGAAGTGGTAATGAAGACGATATACTGTATGTGAGCCTCTTCGGTAATCCTTCATGACTTCAATATAATACCGCAGCCCCCTGAAGGCTTCGCCTAAAGGCGAGGGGTTTCACCCATCCCCGAAGGGGACACTAAACAGTGATATCGTTTGGAGAAACGGAAACATTGTAAGTTATACCTGGTGCTCCTGTATCCGAATGTTCCAGGATTTTGTTACCACCATACCAGTCACAATAGTCAGCAAAAACACCGTAGAAAATGTTTCATTCATGATAAACAGAGCTTTAAACCATAATCAGCAGACAAATAGCAGTTGATCTTTCATGAAACATCAATCTTTGCAATTGTTCTACCGCCCGTAACCGCACCCTCTCCGTAACGGTGCCGGATACGGTCTATCGCTGTATCGATTTTTTCTGTTCTGCATTCGAACATTTCAAGCTGGCGCCCCGATTTATCGGTAAGGGAACTGAGGCATACTCCTATGAGCCTTATTCTGGAGCTGATCGCAAGACTGGCCAGGGAACGGACAGCTGTGTAAATCGTTCTGGCGCTGTCAGTGTACGCCGCAAGTGACCGGGCCATGGAGTGGCGCTGCATGTTACTGAGCCTGTACTTCAATGTGACCGTATTTCCCGCAAGCCCTTTGTCGCGTGCTCTGCGGGCCACTTTCTGGCTCATCAACGCAAGTACCTGAAGATATTCCTGCGGCTTCAGAACATCCGTGCTGAACGTATGCTCGTTGCTTATTGAAAGGGGCGGTGAAGAAAGGTCTCCGGGAATAACAGGAGAATCATCGATTCCCCTGCAGAGAAAGTAAAGGCTTTCGCCATGTTTTCCCAGGAGGGCCCGGAGCTGCTGGCGGGTGAATTTCCGCAGGTCCGCTATTTTTTCTATTCCGAGGCTGAGAAAACGCCTCTGTGTGGCGGGGCCTACGCCCCATATACTGCCCACCGGGAAATCGACAATATCATCCGTCTCAAGTTCCACAATTCCCCTGGGTTTCGCTTCTTTTGAAGCCATCTTTGCCAGAAATCTGTTTTGTGCGATGCCTATGCTGGCCCAGAGGCCCGTGTTTTTTAGAATATCCTTCTGAATCCGCGCAGCCAATTCCCGGCACGGTTTGTCGCCGATGACGCCGGCTACATCCATGAACGCCTCATCAATACTGGCGGGGTCAACTATTGGAGAAAACGACAGAAGTATCTCCAGAATTCTTCTGGTATAAGATGCGTAGCTTCCGTGACTTCCGGAAATTATCGCTGCATCCGGCGCAAGCCGCATTGCATTGACTATCGGCATACCGGACTTTATGCCCATCGTACGGGCCTCGTAGCTGCATGAAGCCACAACGGACCGGAGAGTTCTTCCGCCCACTATCACAGGTTTTCCCACAAGCCATGGAAAAGATAAACGTTCCACCGAAACGAAATAGGTGTCCATGTCGATGTGGAATATTACACGCATATGAGGGGCTGCCTAACTGTTCTCTGAATAGTGAAAATCAAGTGTCCAGGTGAGATCGGATGTGTTGAAGTGAAGTTCGTATACATCTTCTTCCCTGGTACGGACAACGTAATGAAAGAGGGAATATGCCCCTTCGCGGTTTTCCCACTGCGATGATACCGAAGCAATACGGTACACATGACCATGCCACCTGAACCGGCAGGGCTTCACCTTACCACGGACGAAATGGCCTATCATTTCTACAGGCTCATCGTACCTGGTTACCATGCTCCACCTCCTCCACGGGCAAAACAAAAATACTAAACATATGTTTAGCGGTCAAGTTTCGGGGAAGCGCAAAAAAAGGGCTGGCAAAAGGGGAGAAAGGGGCCGGGCCTTTAGGTCCGGTCCTTATAGAACAGCGCTCAAAAATTAAGACAGGATATAAACAAAACGTATATATAATAGGACATAATGTTTAGATGTTAGGCCCGGCCCCTTTGTACAGGCGCCAGATGTCCCGCAAGGCTCGGGGAACCCTTTTATGAAGCGGCAGGGGCGTTGCGCGGATCTCCCTGAGATGGATTGGCACTTCGCGAATGTTAACTCCGGAATTCTGGGCTCTTATAACAAATTCGGTTGGAAATATATCAAGCTCGTACTCACAAAGCGGAGGAATTTCCTTTATAGCATCCCTCCATACAACCTTCGGGCCGTGGGTATCCGTTCCCCTGTACCCCAGAAGTCTTCTGAGAAGGAATGTAAGCGTACGAGTCGCTACCTTTCTTATCAGGGGCCGTTTGTCATCTTTGCCAGCAAGTATCTTGGAGCCCTGAACAAGGTCAATATCATCCTCGGACAGAAGGCAGAGCCCCCTTATCCAGAAATCCATATCGAGCACATCCAGATCATCGATAATTACTATATCAGCCGTAGATCTCATCAGGCCGGTTTTCATCGCCAGGCCGTAATTGGGATCAGGAAGTGAAATGGTATTCAGTACCGGATACTCACCTTCAAGGTGCTGGAGAATATTTCCTGTTCCATCCGTTGAGCCGTTTTCGACAATCAATATTTTAAACCCGACGGGTAAAACCTTCAGAACAGGCACGAGCTGGCTTTCGAGAATGCTCTCCTCGTTATATACGGGCACGATAATCTCTACCGTGGTTGCATTATCCGGGCAGGCTTCATGCAGCTTTTCGCCCGTGTTCATGAAACTTTCTTCTTTCTGTAACCTACTCTGGCAGCTATCAGGCTCAGCTCAAAGAGGATATACAATGGAAGGGTAAGCATAACCTGTGTAAGGGGATCGGGCGGGGTAAGGATGGCAGCGGCAATAAGAAGCCCCACTATTATGTGCCTCCTGTATTTCGCCAGGTCTTCTGGCGTTACAACTCCCAGACTCACAAGCATAAGTACAAGAACAGGGAGCTGAAACGTAATACCGAATATTATGATGAACTTTCCAAGAAAACTTATATAGTTCGCAAGGCTCCAGTGGCCGACTATGTTTCCCGTCTCGAAGCTTCTGAATACATTAATGGCCGGCTCCAGCATGAGGAACCAGGCAAAAGCTACCCCTGCAAGAAACAGCAGGACGGATACGAAAGCTGCACGAAGGGCCGTTTTTCTTTCCTTTTCGCGAAGGCCCGGCGAAACGAATCTCCAGAACTGGTAGAAGATCACAGGCGATGAAATAATAATACCTGCCACAAGCGACAGACTGAGATGCGCTGAAAAAGCTTCAGCGGGGGCAAGGGTCTGCAGTTCCGCAGGACCCCGTGAGATTACCAGAGTCATGAGTTGCCTGCTGAAAAAAAAGGATACAACTATCATTCCGCCAAGAGCACCCAGTACGTAAAATAATCTGTGTCTGAGTTCTTCAAGGTGCTCCCAGAAACTGCCCTCGGTAATACTTTTCATGCCTTCAGCAAACTCATCGCTCCGGGAAGGATCTTTTCCTCCTGATCAGGGGTAAGGGATATCAGCCTGCAGTCGCACCAGTCAAAGGGAAGTGACCATATCCGCCCGTCTTCCCGGGTCTTCTTGTCTCTGTCGATAAGGCGGTATAGATCCTCTTCGGAGATCGTACCATTGATAGCCGTGGGAAGACCGGCTCTTTTCAGCAGATACCGGATCTCATCCGGCAAATTCTCATTACCTCCCTGACTTACAGCAAGGGCGGCTTCCACTATAAGCCCAAGCCCCACAGCTTCTCCGTGAGAAAGCTGAAACTCACTTGCGCTCTCCAGAGCATGTCCGATGGTATGCCCCAGATTGAGAAGCATCCTCTTCCCGGTTTCTTTCAGATCCTCGGCTACTATACCACCCTTTACCTCAAGGCACTTCCGGACAATCTCAAGGATGATCTCACTCTCAGGATTTTCCATATTCATCTGTTCAAGTGATTTCCGTATTGAGCTGTCTCCTATCAGGGCAGTTTTTAAGATTTCCGCAATCCCGCTTCTGAACTCACGTTTTGGAAGTGTATCAAGGAATTCGGCTGATATCAGAATTTTCTCCGCTGGATTGAACGTTCCAACCTGATTTTTGGCTCCCGCCAGATTCACGCCGGTTTTGCCGCCAAGGCATGCATCCACCATGCACAGAAGAGTGGTGGGAACAAGCATCAGTTTCAATCCGCGCATGTACGTTGAAGCGGCCATCGCCCCTATATCACATACCAGGCCGCCTCCAATCACTACCACCGGAGTATCCCTGTGAATTCCAGCTGCCGACATGCTTTCCCATATTTGAGTAAGTGTGAACGTATTCTTCAATACTTCACGAGCTTCGATTATGTACAGCCCTGAAGCGGACAGTACGATCTGCTGCAGCTCACCGTCCCACAATCTTCTTACTTCCGAATCAATTATCAGGAACGGTTTTTTCCACTCATCTGAGAATTCTTTCATCCATGCCGATTGCCGGATAATCGAACAGGTTCGAACAATTGTTTTCATAGCGGCAGTATTCCATACGAAATTCATCATGGCCCCCAGACAAACCATATGAAAGCAGCGCCAACCGCAGTCGCCGCAATTGTGAACGGCAATCCCACCCTGACGAAATCCATGAATGATACTTTGAAACCGTTCTTTCTCAATACAGATACGGATACGATATTCGCCGCTGCACCGACCGGAGATATGTTGCCTCCAAGGCAGGCTCCAATAAGCAGCCCGAAGGTAAGGTAATAGTGACTCCCCCCGCTTTCTCCAAGCGTCTGTGCTATCGCGTGGGTTACAGGTATCATGGCCGTTACATAGGGAACATTGTCAATGAAAGCGCTCAGTACGACCGCGCTTACAACAACTATCAGAAACGCCAGAAAGGGACTGTTTCCTGATACACTGGCCAGAAAAACACCCACCATTCTCATGACACCCATCTCCTCAAGTGCGCCGACCATGAAAAAGATACCCGCGAGCAGGAACAGCGTGTCCCAGTCGAATTCCTTCAGTATATTCGTAGCTCTGCGATTGCCATGGTTTCCTCTGCCCCTGTTTCCAAGGTAGCCTCTTCTGAATAAAGCGTGCCATGCCACAGCTATTCCTCCTCCTGAGATACACAGCAAACCGGCTTCAATACCTACTCCGGGGAAGAAGAAACTCAATACTGCCAGGCCGAGGATCACGCCTGCAAGGATCAATGCGGGAAACCAGCTGCTCACCTCAGGAATCGTGACTTCCGGAAGTGGTCTTGAGTCCTTCTTTAACAATCTCCTGAGAACGAAGAAGGATGCAATCGCCCCAAGCTGCACCGCAAAGAATATTCCGGGTTTCCCGTCCATGAAAAAGAAATCGTTGAAATCCATATTCTCCGCAGCGGCCAGTATCATACTCGGGGGATCACCGACCAGTGTAGCGGTTCCCTGAAGATTGCTCGCCACTGCAATACCTATCAGCAGCACCACAGGATTAGCCTTGAGTTTTTTAGCGACCTCAAGCGCGATGGGAGCTACTATCATTACAGTGGCCACGTTCTCTACAAAAACCGATATCACACTTGACAGGATACAGAGATAAATGGCCGCATGGCCGAAATCCTTTGAACGGGTTACTATGTGACCGGCAAGATAGCCAGGCACTCCGGTTTCAATAAGTACCTCGGCAATAAGAAGAATCCCGGAAAAGATCAGCAGTACGCTGAAATTAATACCACCTGCAATCGAACCCAGCTCACTCCATCCGGCAAAACAACCGAAAATGAAACTGAATACGATCGCGAGTGAAACGGCAACCCAGATCGCGACACCACGTTTCTTGTGGGCGATGGCTATGTAAGCGTACGCGAAAAGAAAGAACAGCGAGAAAACAAGGCCCGAAGTCAAATTCAGTTGCCCTGCTGATACTCTACCAGGGTCAGGCTGCTGTCAGCGGTTGTCCTTGCAACCATTCCTACATCGGGGGCCAGCCAGATGTCTCTTCGGACTGTAGTAGTTTCGGGTTCGAATCCGGTAGCCCTGATCCAGTTGATAGTCGTTTCATATTGTTTAAGATGATAGCATTCAGCCCATTTCCCATCTGGGCTTGTTACAATATCCTTAACAACCGAAGTTCTTTCCCAGTCATGACTTATTGTAATGCCCTGGCTTACGGCGAAAGTAGATGCTGTATCTGTACGCGAATATCCCGTTGTAAGGGGCCAGTCCAGCCATGTCATCCAGGCCTGGTAGAGGGGAACTTCGTAACCGTTGAACATCACCCGGTGGTCTTCATAGAATTCAATGTATCCGTCGTTAGCTATCCAGTATGTATAGTCCGCTCCGGAAAGTACCCTGTAACAGGCTCTCTCCCCTTTCTCGGTCTGGTCTATCACCGATACGATCAGTGTTCCTCCACCGTCGATGGAATATTCCCACTGGCTTCCGATATTATCGATTGGATAGTAATCCGCTCCCATCCGGTAGAAGAGCGGGTTTCTGCCGCATCCCGAAGCCGCTACAATTATCAGGATTGACAGGACCGGTACTATAAATCGTTTCAAAATGCCACCTCCCTGGAAATACCGAACTGCAGACTGAACGAGTCTCCGGTTTCCATTTCAGCCATTATACTGGAGTAATCTCCGCCTACTTCGCCTCTGAACGCTCCTCCTATGCTGAAATTCCATCTTAGACCAACGTTCCAGAATGGATCCCATGATGCGGGATCTGTTCCGCCACTGTTGCTTAATGAACTCCGGCAAAGTCCGAACGCGCATACTACGCCGGGGTTGAAAATGTTGCCCCAGGGCCTCAGATAATATCCTGCTTTCAGCTGTGGTTCGAAGAAAGTAAGGCTTGCGGCTCCCTGGTCGCTGCTTCCAAACACACTTAACGAAAATCCCAGCCCGGTTCTGAACGATTGCGTAACAATCCACAAAGCGGACAGTTCGGCATCAACGCCGGTATTAAGACTGTTCCCCCACTGCCCGGTGGGATAGGACATTCCGATTTCCGCTCCAAGATCAATATCAATGGCCGAGCAGACTGCAACGGCCGAAAATGCCAGTATCATAGCCCATTTCAATTCTAACTACCTCCTCACAGATCCATGGCAGGCAGTGGTTTATCCTGCATGCCCGTATGGATCTTTACCGTTCCACCAGCTACTTCCCGAGATGCTTTCTCGGCCAGATGCGGAAGATTGTTCTCCTGGCTCAAATGAGCAAGAACACACACCTTCAAATCTTTGTGATAAACCGCTCCTAGCAGTTCCGAAGCCGCACTATTCGAAAGATGACCCGTCGTTGAAGCTATCCTCTGTTTCAGATTCCACGGGTAACTGCCCTCCCACAGCATGTTTTCATCATGGTTGAACTCCAGTACCATAGCGCTGCAGCCGGTAAGGTTATCCTCGACCAGGGGGCTGGATTTACCAAGGTCAGTCGCAATTCCCAGCTTCCCTGAACTCCATTCAATTACGAATCCGGACGGGTCAGCTGCATCGTGGGCAACACTGAAAGCGTTTACCGTAAAGGAACCAAAATCCACACCGGTTCCATTTTCCAGTATTTCCGTGCCGGGCAGTTTCCCCAGTTTTCCCATCGAGGCGTTTAGAGTACCACTGGAGCCGTATATGGGAATATTCCACTTTCGGGCTACTATACCGGCACCTTTGATATGATCCGAATGTTCATGACTAATGAAAAGAGCTCTAGGAAAAAACCCACCGAATCCTGATTCCAGAAGTCTTTCAGTATGTTTCCTGCCGCTCAGTCCTGCATCAATGAACACCATGCAGCCATCATGTTCAATCACAAAGGCATTACCCCGGCTTCCGCTGGCCAGAACACCAAGTCTCATAGCTTACCGCTTTCAGTTGGAAACACGATGAAAAACAGCTGAATCAAGCGGATGATCAGTGCTGCCTGTCTGACCCCAGAAATTTCTAAGCATCCAGGTACTATCGGAAGATAGCGAATTAAGACTGAATACACATATCCCTTTTCCCCCGCGGGCCAGAGCCTCATCAGCCCCCACAAATGCATTGGCCATAGGCTGGTTGTAAATTCCTATGCCGTGAATGACCCTTTCCGGACATACTGCTGTTCCAAGAACCGCCAGCTCTTTTGCCTTCACTGTATTGGTAGTGTAAGCCATTGTACACACAAAATCAACCAGACCCGATTCCAGCCATGATCTCCAGTCACAGGAGTAATGGGATCTTGCTTCGTGGGGATCGGCCATTACAGCGCATGACAGCAATACTCCTGGAGCCTCGCTCCTCAGAACAGATCTTACCGTCTCAACAGTCCGGGTTACCTGACTTATCTTCCACTGGGACCATAACTCCGCGAGCTCACTGTTTTCACCCTGTCTCCTGAAAATGTCCATTGGATCAAGTCCGGTTTCCAGAAAATACACTCCTATGGATTGAGATTCAAAACCGAAGGAAGGATTCGGATATCTTATGTAATCAAGATGAATACCGTCTACGTTGTAGTTTACCGCGATCTCCGCGGCAACATCCGCTATGAATTCTCTAACCTCGGTTATAGCCGGGGAAAGGGTAGCTCCCACCAGGCCGCTGCGATCACATTCATCCCTTGTATACTCCCTGGTAGAACGGTTGAACTTGTCGGTCATGAACCATTCAGGATGGGAGTACCAGACATGTGCCGAATCACCCGGCGGGTAAGGCGCGGACCATACCAGTAAAGCGTTTATCCAGGCATGAACCTCCAGCCCTCTGGGTCTGGCCCTTGAAATTGTATACGCAAGTGGATCAAAACCATCCTGAAAAGTCGCCCTGGGCAATATTGATGAGCTGTAATAGGCTTCAGCCCTTCCTGCTACCTGAACGATTATTCCGTTTGCTCCTGCCTCTGCAGCTCTATTTATAATTGAGTCGATACTTTCAGGGGTTTCAAGCGCGTCCCTAACCATCCAGAAATATCGGCAGTCGCAGACCTGATCCATAGCAAAAACAGTTTCAGCCATAATCAGAACCAGCAGAAACATCAAACGAATTCTCACTATTGTCACCCTTCTCTGTCAGAAAAAATATCTGAAAAGGATCTTACAAAATGCTCAATATCGACAGCAGTATTCATAACATCTATTGAAAAACCCATATACTGCTCAGGATTTGAAATATCCAGTCCCGTTCTCTCAAGATAAGATAATCTGTCCGATGAGTTGTGTGACGGGAGAATAATGTCCTCCATTTCCAGTTTAATATGCAGCTTATCCGGTACATGGCTTATGTTCAACAGCGCGGTTCCCGGAAGAAGATTCTCAAGCTTTCCTCCAATGATAGAATAGCTGACATCACATGAGTCAAGCCCTTTAAGAAGATCTTTTCGGAGCTGATTGACTATCCTTGTATGGGGATCGATACCGGTTCCCATAATATCCATCGCTGCCAGCATACCGAATACTCCAGGTATGCTGGTCATGGACGAGAATTCCGGTGCGGCGCTCATAAGCCATGGATCCACATCCGACATCACAACAGCCCCTGCGCCCGCAGGGCCCCCCATCTTAAGGGAACATATGGTGATCAGATCAATATCAGTTTCAGATAAATCAATTTCAATTCTTCCGGCCGCATTGCATGCGTCTGTATGGAACCAGGCGCCTGCGGAACGGGCAATCCCAGCCAGTTCAATTACGGGCTGCACTGTTCCGGAGACTTCGTTGACCCACGCACATGTAACCAGACCGGTTTTCTCTGTAACGACTTCGTGAAGTGATTCCGGAATTACCCTTCCATTGCCGTCGATCTTCAGAATACTCACAGTTGATCCCTCGTTTCTGAGGGTTTTTAAAGCAACAACTACTGAAGATCTTTCAACCGGGGAAGTTATTATATGTCCTCTGCCAGCCTCTCTTGCCAGCCTGCCTGCGGATAGAATGGAAAGCCCATTGGCCAGATTACCGTCGTAATAGAACATGACACTGGAACCACCGAAAAAATGTGCTGTCCTGTTTCTCAGATCATCCAGAACTTTCTGTGCCTTTCTTCCCGGAAGATTACTGCTTCTCGGATGTCCGTATCCCGTCTGAAGAGCTTCAAAAACAGCCTTGCTGGCCTCCTCGCGCAGGGGTGTAACTGTAAGATTATCCAGATATGTTATTTCCTTCAGTTTGATTTCCCTTTCCTGTCAGAAGTGGTCGGCGAATTCTTCCTTCTCCGGCCTTGCAAACAGTTCTCCTATGGCTTCCTTTGCAGGGATTTCATTGCTGATGATTTTTCTTACCGTACAGGTTATGGGCATCTCTACATTGTACCTGCCCGCAAGCAGCGTGACTGCGGTAGCGGTGTCAACTCCTTCGGCAAGCCGGAGATTTTCTCCTCCGGTTCCCCTGGCTACGGCCTCACCATACATCCGGTTATGGCTGTAAGGGGAAAAAAGAGTTGCTTCGTAATCGCCAAGGTGAGATAGACCGTACACACTTCTCCAGTCACCGCCCATCGCGGCAACCAGTCTTGCCACCTCCTGCGGAGCCCTGGCCATAAGCGCGCCCTTGAGCCCGGATAAATTCAATCCATCAAGCATTCCTGCCGCAATTCCAATAACATTTTTTGTTGCCGCGCCAACTTCACAACCGATGATATCCCGGGATCGGTAGAAACGTATCAGATCGCTGCCCAGCAGGCCTGCAATACGCACCGAATCGCTTTCATACTCCGAAGCAACTATCATGCAGCTGGGCACTCCCATAACGAACTGCTGCGGATGTCCAGGGCCCACCCATACCGACAGACTCCGTGGCTTCAGTCGCTCCTCGCGAGCTATTTCAGATAGCCTCATTCCAGTATCCTTCTCAATACCTTTCATGCAGAGTATCAGGTCGGTGTTTGAAATATCAATCTGCCTGAGTCTTCCGCAAAGTGTCCTGAACTTCTGAGCGGGAACGGTTACGATGATTATGTCGGAGCCGGAAACTTCTTCGATGCTGCTGGTCAGCCGCACCTCAGGCGGAAGTTCCAGGTATATGTTCTTCCTGGTTTCCTTAAGCTTAACGAATTCCGGAATTCCTTCAGGTTCCCATCCTGTGACGGAGTTTCCAATCCTCGATCCGTACCACAGGTGGAAACTTCCCCATCTGCCACAACCTAGAACCCCCTGAGTGACCAGCATATTATTCTTTCACGTCCTGCTCCTGAAGTGGCCGGGGAATTGTATCCACGGAACCGTACTGCTGGAACAATCTTCCCCAATCGGTATCGAGGGCTTTCCTGATCCGTTTTTTACCGACCAGATTGAGCCAGAACACATCATGGTAGAGCCTGCTTGCTAAAAAGGCCCAGGGAACCAGAGGAGTCCTGAGGAGAAAACCCTCCATGGGTTTCAGCCAGCCATGATAAATCATCTTCTGCCCCCTGCTGGCAAAGGTTTCCGTCTGTGTAAAATGGAAATTCACATCGGAAATGTCCTCACCGATCACTTCAATATCAACCGGGTCTCCAGTACCAAGCCCCTCTTCGTGAGCAAGCCTGATGAAATCCAGTTTCATGGGATCGAACCCCTGCATTTTCGCGCTTATCGCGTCAATTGCCACCTGATCCGCAGAGGCAAGAATGTAGTTCTTTACATGGGGTATCATTGCCCTCGGACCCGGGCCTTCCCCGGCGAATGTTCCATCCATTACCGCCAGAAGACCTGGATGAATCTCCTTCTGAATCCTGAGAAGATCAACAAGGGTTTCATGTATAACGCTGTGAGTCCAGTGTCTGCGCTCGCTGAGCAGCCCCCCGAAGGCGTTCTTCATGGCTCCCGTGATTGTTGTGAACACGTGGGTCTTCATTGTGGGAAGCTGGATTATGTTCTGTCCTATCAGTATATCGGGAATTTTCACTCCATCCGGGAATATTTTACCAAGTACTCTGAACGGCTTCTTCGGCTTGAAGTCAATCCATTTAACAGGTTTCTCGTAAAGCCTTATCTTCTGAATACCGTGGAGATCTTCATCAACCTGTCTTAGATGATTACCCTTTTCCCCTCTTTTATCGCTTACCACTACGGTTCTGTTGTGAGTTGATACAAGCTGCTCCCTGCTGAATCCATCAGCCAGGAGTGTTCGAATAACTCCATCGAGCTGCCACGGCGTTGTTGAACATGCGGGATACCAGTGATGCCAGGACACGTTTATTTTCAGGAGAACCTTTTTACTTCTGTCAAGGTAATCCAGATAGTTTATACTTTTAAGCAATTTGTGGTAATCTTCAAGAACGGTATCCGGTGATGTTTTCAGTACGGCTACTCTACTTTTCATTATCATTTACCTTTAAGTTCTTAACCTGTGCTTCATGTTTTCTGTCAGCGTACATTCCCGTTGTTTTCCATCTCCTGTGTGACCACCAGTAAAGTTCTGGATACCTGCTTATCATATCTTCAAATACTCTGGTGTACTTCTGTGTTACATCTTTCTCAGCCTCATCCTGAGAGAGAGATATATCCGGATATATAGGTTCTCCTATTACGAACCTGTGATCCGGACCGTTCCTTTCCCTGACAAGTACCGCAGGTACCACCGGTACCCCGAGTTTTACGGAAAACGCGGCAGCTCCCCTTGGAGTTGACGCGGGATAACCGAAGAAATCAACAATCACTCCGCTGTTACCTGCATCCTGGTCCGAAAGCCAGCAGACGTATCCGCCCCGCTTCATCGATTTCAGAACTCCTCTGACAGCCGACCTCCTGTTGTACAGCTCAATTCCGTGAATGGATCTCGATCTGTTTATATGGAAGTCCACAAGACTGTTGCTCTGCCTGCCAACAAGAAAGGACACATCTCCAAGCATATACTTACTAACAATACCGAAAAGTTCCCAGTTTCCTATATGCCCCGTAATGATTATTGCCCCATTAATGGCTTTCAGAACATCCAGGGCTTCAGTATTCTCAACGGTCACATGTTTCGCAACGTAATCTTCATCCATCCTGTCCTGTCTGGCGAATTCCATCATAAAACGGCCCGAGTGCATGTAGGAATGAAGCCCTATTCTATTAAGCTCCCTGAGGGTCCTGTTCGGGAAGGCCTGCTTCAGGTTCGTCAATACTATCTTCTTCCTGATTCCAAGAACACTCCAGGCTGTCCAGCCCAGAAACGCACCCAGGGCGAGAGCACACCTTACTGGCAGGAGTCCTGCGAAGAATATCACTGTACGCAGAACAGCGTATTCAATTCTGTGAAGAAATGTCGGTTTTCTTTCAGATCCCATTTCAGCTCATGCCAAGGGGAATACGGATCTTTATCGCATGTTCGGGACATATCTCGTGGCAGCAAAGGCACATTATGCACTTTCTCCGGTTCATCACGGCTCTTCCGTTTCTGATGGTTATGGCAGCAACCGGACATCCCCTCTCGCAAATGCCGCAACCAATACATTTATCCGTGGCAACCGGAGGTTTCTTGAAAAAATATCTTGCAATCCCCCCCAGAAATGATGGTAGAAGATTGTAGAAACTCTCCCCTGGTATTCGAAAATCCTCCAGTACACAATCCTCAATACCGCTGACCTCTATTTCTTCAGGAATCAGACCCAATCCTCTTTCAAGGGCGATTCTGTTAGTATGAAGCTTTCGGGGACCCAGTCCCGCCAGCCCGGCCATGATAACATCGAGGCATACACCGTCCCGGGCAACTCCGAGTATTCCATCCAACCTCGGTGTACCGTCGGTACTGGGACCCTTTCCGTCCATGGCCAGTATCGCGTCCATTACATGAAGGTCGAATCCGACAATCGTGTAGATATCAACAAGGATTTTCGCAAAATCAGCAGGCCTTATGGCATGGCTGTGGTGTATCGCTTTTCCCAATCCCGGAACGGCCCCGAAGGCATTCTTTACCGCATTGGTCAATCTGCATAAGCTATGGGTCTTGAATTTGCACATGTTGATAAGTACATCGGCGTCAATTACGGGTTTCGAGATGTTGTAGGTTCGATCATCCAGGAAAACCTGCACTGAACCGGATTTTTCAAAATTAACCAGTTCAATTCCCAGTTCATCCGCAACAGCTGCAAAGCCGCAATTCTTCCAATACCTCTCAACACCCTTTACCGCTCCTCCGGGGCTGTCACCAATGGTTACGATGCAGCCTTCCCTCCTAAGGAGTACTACCATGGCTGCTACAACCTCAGGATGTGTGGTGATCGCTCTTTCAGGAGCTTTCGCTGAAAGCATGTTTACCTTCAGCAAAGCCCTGGCTCCGGGCACAACGGATTCTGGCCAGCCGCCGACCTGTTCGATCATTTCCCCGAGGCTGTCTATCAGAACGGTTCTGTCGTAATTCTCAAAACCGGACCTAAGTACTACGTCAAAGGGCATAAAACCTTTCCATATAACATGTACAATCAGTTACCATCACTGCAGAACTGTTTATACAGACAGATACAGATCAATTTATGAATCTACAAAACAAGGCCTGGCAGGGCTAGCTCCGAAAAGTGGTCGGACGTCACTTCTGGTCACTTGCAAAATTCAATAACGTCATATTAAACGAACTCTTTAATTTCTCAAAGCAAGATATGTTGCATAATCCAGTTTCCTTATGTTTACCTGATCGTGCTCGATGTCTGTGGAGAAAGGGCTGTCAGAAGATGTGTAAAACTCTAGCGATTTCTTTTCATCTTCTAGAATAATCGTTCCCATTTTGTTATGGCTGTACCCGCGCAGGCTCCGATTCCCCCGCCAGCAATACCTCCTGCAACACCAATAAGAGGAGCCAATAGAAGATTGAAATGATTAATATTGGATGTTGCATCAATATAGAGGATTGATAGAATGGCGTAACCGGTGACGGCGGACCATCCGATTATCGCTCCTGTTTTTATACCGGATTTGATCGATCGCTGCTGAACCCAGAGGGAATCCATCTCATTGGTTCCAAGACTGATTTCAGAATCATTACACCATATATACAAACTGTCTTCTGTCACTTCCTGAAGCACTCCTTCAAATAAATTGCCGGATCCGTTCTCAGAATATTTTATAGTATTCCCGGGGTCCAGCGATAAAATTACAGACAGTCTCTGTTCAGGTGTTGATGGCAGGTGGATAACAGTACTACTTCCACAGGAGACCAGCATAATTACAATCAGGGTTACCGATACTGTCTGTAAGAAAATCCTTCCGGTTACCATGATGAACCCAGCCCTGCAGTTATCGAATAGAATCCCGGAGACGGCTCGCATAAATGCTGGATGTTGTCATGCCATTTACCCTCAAGGAAATAAAATTGATTCGATCCGCCTGGATAGTAACGCATTCCCCCTCCTGCGCTGTATCCAAGAAAGTTCTGATTCCACGAATAGTATCCGGATCCGATTTCGAGGAATATTCTCCACTTGGAACCCTGAGAGAGATATCGTCCGATGATCCCGGCATGAATAATGCTTTGTTTCAGAGGGTATTCTTCCCCTCCGGGATACTGTTCCTGCTCTATGTAATAGAATCCTCCATCAAGCCCGGCCTCAAGTGAACGAGAGAGGTGTGCTACAAGATTGGTTCTCAAAGCGATGGAACCGGATCCGACGTTGCTTCCAGTTCTGTTGCCATAGCCTCCGGAGAATGTGAATGTACTCATTCTATCTGGAGCAACTCGTGGATTTGCAGCGAAAAGTACGAGAATTGACATTATAACTCCAGGCATTAAAACCTATCCTTTCAGAGAGTCTCTACGGACAAGTATGGAATAGAATTCCGGACGTCTCCCCGGGAGAGGGAGCTGGTCGCCGACACTGGTACTTATTTTCAAGGGAAAACCATACTAATATAACAGGCTCCTGTCGAATTCCTGAATGAATTCCAGAAGCGCTATCGAGGAGTGATTTGAGCATCTTTAGCGCTTGACTCTATATAAAATGACTATAATACTATACTGGTGATGATAGCAGTTGCATATTTATCCTGGAGTAAGAAGATGAGAGCAGGGATAATCCTATCGTTAATAGCCGCATTTGTATTGATATTTTCGTGAGGAGAAGACAGTACCGGGCCATCGGGTCCTGATATAACGCCATCCACGCTTTCAGTGGAATTTACAGGAGATTCCTCCAAAGTCGGAGAGGATGATACTTCAGGCACCTCCTCTTATACAGCTCTATCAATCACTGCTTCCGGGGAAAATGAATCTGATTCAAAGGGAAGTTGTGAAGTGACTGTTTCATGGACGATTTGTGGCGAAGCGGCTTTTAAAAGCTACATTCTTTATCGCTCCGAATCCCCTGGAATATCTTCCGATCCTTTCTCTGCAACAATTCTCAGAGTCATCAGCGATGTTAACGAATCTGAATACGTAGACAGTGATGTAAACTGGACCGCAAAGTACTACTATGCGCTGCAAACAACTGATGCTAATGATAACGGCGTCTGGAGCAATGAAGATTCGATCAGTACTCCCGGAACAGCACCAACTGCATCAGTTCTATCAGCTGACTCGGTGGTTTCCGACTTTGTTGATCTGTATTGGTCCCAGTGTCCCGACGATGATTTTGAATCCTACAGGCTCTACCGCTCACAAACACCGAACATCCAGAATGATACTTCCTATGCCGAGCGCATCTGTACTATCTCTGAAGTCTGGGATACGACATTTACCGATAACGACGTTACTCCGGATTTCACCTACTACTACGCATTAATGACCAAGAACAATAAGGATCTTTTCGGCTGGAGTAACGAGATAACGGTTTACATTGATTCCGCAGGAGGAACTCTTCCCGACGTAACCGGCCTTCAAATAGATCAGGCTTCAATTGGAAGAGATGTTGTTCTTACCTGGATTGCCGTAAGTGATGTTGACGGGTACTACGTGTATTTCCGCGAGACTGCAAGTACTAACTGGACACAAGTAGGCGATGTTATGGAAACAACATTCACCCATACTGCCACTTCTTCTGGATATTATTCAGTGAAAGCCTATAAGGGAACAAGCACCTCAACCAACTACTCCAACATAGTCGACACAATGCCCAATCAGATTCAGGCTACTTATACGATCTGGGATAACCATGCCCCGGCCGATGAGCATTCCGGGGTCATTTTTGGAGCTACCGTAGGACAGACAGGGTTGGCCCCGAGCATTTCCTTCATCCAGGATATCTACTGTTACGATGGCGGCTGGACCCAGAGCCCCTGCGGTTTCTATTCGGGTGATGTGGCCCCCTTCGGTAACGGAAATCATACCGATATGAGCGCTGCCAGTTCTGTATTCGGATACCCTACCGAGTTCTGGTGGGTAACGGGATACATCGTGCCGGGTGACGTTATCTTCTGCGAACTTTCAGAAGGTCATTACGTAAAAGTATATATAAATTCCGTACCGCAGTATCCGACACAGCCGGCAGCGTACGGAATTGTATTCCATTACGATTACCAGCCTATTGAAGGGCTTTACCTGTTCACTACCGAATCCAGCTAGAACGGAAGCGATCAGTCGACTGGGAAATCTATGATATAGAGTTTCTGGAATCCTTCCACAGGATTCGGTTCCCATTCTATCACGACACCCAGCATACCTATTCTGTTCGCCCAGCTCTCTATATATATGATCTCATTCTCCATCTCCTGCTCGGTCTTGTCGACACGCGGAATGTCTCTCAAGATGTGAAAGAGCTCACTTCCATCAGCGTTGAACGCGAACACTTCGTAAGTCTCACTGGATGTCGGAGAGTAAAGAAATCGTCCCTGCTCATCACCTGTGAGGGATAAGGAGAACATCATGTTGTTGAGTACACTGGTGAAGTCAGAAAAATCGAAAGGTGCTTCATCCTCGTAGTACAGTATATCAGGTTCCCTGTTAACACTGTATTTTGCGAGAGTGCGGATCATCATCGGCTGGTCTCTCTCCATGTCGAACCCCAGGACAACTCCGGCATAGCTGCTCCCGCCAACAGCACAGGTTTCAATGGGCGGGCCGTTATCCCAGAGGGAGATGTTCTCTATAAAACTGAATGTACTATCGTAGGATTTGAAAGCGTTACTCATCGGGTCGTGAACTAGAATTCTGCCATCATTCAAGCTTGCGACGTAAAGCGGCATCAGCAATTCACCTGGCCCTGAACCACTGCGACCAATCTGGCAGATATATTCACCATCACTACTGAAGACCAGCACTCCGCAGAGAGTCTGATCGAGAACGAGTATCTGTCCTGCAGCGTCATGACAAACATCCGTTATTGAACCGAAGGCTTCTGTGCTGTCGCCTGTTTCTACACCGATACTGTAACCAATAGACAGCTCTATCATCTCCTCGGGCTGCTCAGAGACAACTACTTCTGGAACTTGTCTGTGAGCAATGTGCAGACTACGTTCCCTGGCAGTATGATGTTCCTGAAATAAAGGTTGGATAATAATTAATAATTGACGAATATTGGAACGGAAAAGCAATTTTAGAAGCTGTTGCGGAAATGTTTAAAAATCCAGTTTCCTTATAATTCACCACGTTCCTCGCAAAACTCAAGATAGTCGTCTATTGAATCCTGAAAGGATTTACGTATTTGACATGACGGAACTATCTTTTGTATCATTTTATAAGTACGCAATTCGATAGGATGGAATGTGCCGAGAATTTTGGCTGCACCACAAGTGGTGCAGGATTCAGCACACGTTTATTGAAAGAAGGAAAATACCATGAAAAGAATAATTGTTAATTCTTCAATGTCAATTTTGTTTCTTGCAATGAGTTTATCATGCGGTAGTTCGTCATCACCAGTGACCCCTGTTATTCCAGATGGAGCATGGGCAGGTACAGTACTTGGCGAATCAATTACTTTTACAGTTGACGATGGTCAGGTCAAGGATCTCCATTTTACTTTTGTTTACTGGGGTATGACTCTGCCGGCGGATACCGTGATCTGGACTCCTGATGATGCAGCAATTATGAGTAACGAGTTTCACATGACGGATACGTTGAGTATCGGGTATTACAGTTATTCACTGAATATTAATGGTACGTATAATCCGCCATCCGAGTTTTCCGGAATGCTGGGAACGGTGGGAGCTTTTGACAGCCTGGGTACTCATTTTACTACAAGTGATTCCCTGTCCTGGTCCGCTAACCGTCAGTAACAGTAAAACAAAGGGGTCGGACTTAACTTGCGACACTTGCAAAAGTTGAAGAACTGATTGGTAATGATGTTTTTGCAACGGTCGGATATGAGCCCGCAGGAAGAAATACAATATCACCTGAACAGTGGGTCGCTTTCATGCTCGGTATGAATCATGAAGAGGAACCTTATCAGGCTTCCTTTCCGATGATTAAAAGAAAAGCAGGATTCTGGCAAAGAATAATGTCAGGTATGAAATCTAACAGCTAAACGGAACATGTAATCGACCTCTATGCTTGACAGGGAATATTTGCCTCAAGTAATATTTACGAACCAATAATTCATAACATATGAATATGTTATCTTCTTCGAAGCAATCTAATACTTTACCAGTTGAATTTCCTTCAAGAGAGGTTTGAAGATGATCAGTATGAAAGTTATTTTCCTTGCAGTTTCTGTTGTTCTTCTTCAGATGGCATCCTGTGGGGATTCAGCAGCAGAGATACCTGAAGCTGAGGGTGGATGGGAAACTGATATTGCCTGGATTGCAGACAGTCTTCCGAAATTGCACTACAACCTGTTCATGTACGAATCAAAAGACAGCCTTCTCAGTCGCATGAACAGCCTGGAGCTGAATCTTGAAAACCTGAGCGATATGGAAATAGTTATGGAAATTACACGAATACTGGCTTCGGGAACAATCTGCAACAGGCGATATCAGATTGAGCCTGATAATAGGCAGGTGGACATACTCATCAGGCATACTCAACGCCCTCGAAATAAGTGAGATCTCCGGAGTAACGGTATATGGAGAAAATACAGGAGGATCACCCAACCACCTGGGTGAAGTACGAGTCACCGAGCTGCCATGGTCAGGAGTTCAGATCAGGTATCCGACAAAGTACTTCCAGAAGGTGGAAGGTGAAGGCTCCACGATGATACCTGATATTCAGATACCCCTAACTCCGGCAATGCTGTTTAATGGTGAAAACCGCATATTGGATTCCATTTATGAGAATTCCCCGGAATAATTGAACGGGGGAGCGGGCGTCACTGATGATGATCCTCAGCCGGCGAACTGGCAGTTTCCGAGAGCGGGAGCTACAACCTTGTTCTTACCGGCACGTTTGGCCATGTACATTCTCTGATCAGCATATTTAAGCAGCATGTTCCGGTCTCCCACATCCGTGAGGTAAGTGGATATACCAAGGCTGATACTTACTTTCCCCAGAGGCTGCTGTTCTGAATGCGGTATAATGTACGATGATTCAGCAACTTTCTTACGAATCCTTCCAGCTATCTCGGCAGCTTCCTGCTCACCTGTGAAAGGAAGAATGCAGACGAATTCCTCTCCTCCGTACCTTATTAGAACATCAACCTCCCTGATCGCGCTGTTCATTGCCTTCACAACGGTCTTCAGCAGTGTATTGCCCATGGGATGGCCCCAGGAATCATTGTAATTTTTAAAATCATCTATATCCATCATGATAAGGGAGAAGGGGAAATTCGATCTGTCCGTTCTCCTGAATTCCTCTTCAAGCTTCTCTTCGAAGAAACGGAGATTACCGAGCCCGGTGAGTTTATCCCTTCGGGCAAGGCTGAGTATTCTTGAATGAAGCATCGCGTTTTCGACTGCGGTAGCCGCATGGTTGGCCAGTGCAACAATGGTTCTTTCCGATTCGTCAGTAAATCTGGCCGAGACTGAACTCTGAATATCAAAAGCCCCTACAACCCTGTCCTGAACTATCATGGGAACGGAAAGTTCGCTTCTGGTGCCCAATAGATTTTCAAAGTACCTTCCATCTTCACGAACCTGTTTGATGTTGATAGGTTTTCTATTTGTAATAGAACTGGCCACCACCCCCCTCGAGATGCTGTCTTCGGGTCTGATACTGCCGATTGCAGAAGGTTTGCTGATCTTGATAATCAGACCCTCCGGATCGTTTTCTCGGTCGTACCCGGCTGTTGACGCAACCTTTACCGAATTGGGAATCAGGTTTTCCCTGCTTCCTTCCGCCAGAAAAACCGCTATGGCTTCAGATGGGAAGAATCTCCGAAGAGCCTTTACTACTTCCTTACATATTTTATCCAAATCCTGAGTCGAGTTCAGTTCTTTTCCGATTACCGAGATGGTTTCCAATTCCTCATTCTTCTTTCTCAGGTTCTCTCTTAGCGTATAGCTTTCGGTAACGTTGTTTGCCATGATAACGATTCCCGCGAAATGACCCGCCCGTTGAAAGGGAAGGTAACTGACATTCAGAACCATATCGCTGATACCAGCTTTTCCAATGTGTACCTGTTTATTCAGAACGGATTTTTCCTCATGCAGCGCTTTAAAAAACGCGTTTTCCTTGCTTTGCATAAGAACAGGCAGTACATCCCTCACCCGTTTCCCTTTCAGGCTGTCCATATTCTTACCGAAAAGTTCACATGCTCTTGATGTCACCTGCAACAGAATTCCCGAATTATCAACTACAAGTATGCCCGAATCAAGGCTGTTCATGATGGCGGACATCTGTTCCCGTTCATCGGTAACATCCTCAAGAATCATTGCGTTGAGAATTGCCTCCGCAGCATGAACAGCATAGTGCCTCAGGGCTTCAAAATCCGTTTTTTCAATCAAACGCCCCGTGGAAAACCTGTCACATCGTATGAGACCCATTGGCCGTCCGGCTGCCACCAGGGGAGTATCGATGTAGTTGGTTGATCCTGCCCACCATAGCCTTTCGTCCGGCAGGTCGATATCCTTTGATTTAACCTGAATGAGTTCTCTGATTGCTACTCCGATCGGAAGGTCAGTATACTCCCGCACATGAATGGAATCTGGAATATCCGTGAGATTTCTTCCCCGCGCGACTTCAGTTACAAGTTCGTCCGTCTGTTCCAGGTATCGGGTGAGCCAGACTCTGTCAAAACCCAATCCGGTAAGAATACCGTTTGCCATCCTTCTGAAAATCTCTCGGACACTCATCGTTCTTCCCAGTTCCTCTGTGAGATTCCATGTGGCTTCAAGCCTGTTAACTCTGTTCTCAAGATAACCGCAGAGCTTCTCGAGTATGGTTTCTCTATCCGGCGGACTGCCTCTTGATATACTGTAATCAACCTCAGCATGTGCACTTTCTGCAAGAGACCTGCAGAGGGTAACGAACTCCTCGGGCCGAACAGGGAGTTCCTTGACACTATCGGCGCCTGCCCACTCAGCCCTCTGGCGAAGGGAAGCGTCTAATCCCGGTGTCAGAAGTAGAAAGGGAACCTCCGAAGTTGCAGGTTCCCTCTTAAGGTATCGGCATGTTTTCAATCCATCAAGCATGGGAAGAAAATATCCGCAGACTATAAGGGATGGGGTGGAGACACTTGCTTTGTCAATTACCTCCATTCCCGTAGTACAGGCTATAACATCAAATCCTTCGAGCCTTAGTACTTTCCCGAAAACCTGGAGAAGACCGGCATCGCTGTCAGCGATTATTACACTTTTATTCCCATGCATCTCTCAAACACCATCTCCGTCGGGACGGTAATCATGAAGGTTACATTTCCGCATCAATCTCAGCCTGGGCAGCTGCAAGTTTTGCCACAGGAACCCTGAAGGGGGAACAGGAAACGTAATCCAACCCAACTGAATTGAAGAAGCGGATTGACCTGGGGTCACCGCCGTGTTCTCCACAGACTCCAACTTTAAGATCCGGTTTTGTTCTGCGGCCCTCGAAAACTCCAATCTCAACAAAGCGACCAACACCGTCAATATCTATGGATGAGAAAGGGTCCTCATCATAGATGCCCATATTTATGTAATCCTCAATGAAACCGCTTGCATCATCCCTTGAGAATCCGCATGACATCTGGGTAAGGTCATTGGTGCCGAAACTGAAGAAATCAGCGTATTTAGCTATCCTCGCAGCATCTATAGCTGCGCGAGGAATCTCTATCATGGTTCCTATCCGGTACTGAATATAATCATCCTTGAGCCCTCTGCTGTTAAGTATTTCATCGATAACTTGCTGTGCCCTTTCCCGGGCTATCCGCAGTTCCTCAGGATGCCCCACGAGAGGAATCATTATTTCGGGGAGGACTTCAATACCATCCTGCTTTACCTCTATGGCAGCTTCCATAATAGCCCGCACCTGCATATCCGAAACCTCCGGATAGGTAAGTCCCAGCCTGCAGCCCCTGTGGCCAAGCATTGGGTTGAATTCATGAAGCTTATCGACGATACTCTTTATTTCCTCTACCGGCAGATCCATTTCCCTGGACATCTCAAGCTGTCCCTCTTCATCCTTTGGCAGGAATTCATGAAGTGGAGGATCAAGAAGTCTTACGGTACATGGCCACCCGTCAAGCTCTCTGAATATCCCTGCAAAATCCTCTCTCTGAAGGGGCAGGAGTTCGTCAAGGGCTTCATTGTAATCCTTAAGAGGTCCTGCAAGCTCACTATCAAGGATTGATGTGTCCTCCTCGGTTGACGATATCTTATTCTTAAGGTTTTTTACATCTTCTGCAACAAGAATGAGTTTCCTGAACGAAACTATTCCTTCTTCCCCGAAGAACATATGCTCGGTTCTGCAGAGACCTATACCCTCAGCTCCGAAATTGACAGCTGTCTTAGTATCACGGACGGTTTCCGCATTTGCTCTGACACCAAGCCTCCTGTATTCATCGGCCCACTTCATCAGCTCTGAGTAATTCTGAAACAGTCTTGATTCATCAGGATCGCCTTCTCCTGCGGATATGGAGAGTATCTCAGAAGATCGGACATCCACCTCCCCGGCAAAGACCTCGCCGGTAAAACCATCAAGGGTAATAATGTCACCCTCGTTGATCTGGACATTTTCGCATATCATCTTCTTAGAACTACTGTCCACTTTTAGACTGCTCGCTCCCGCAACACATGGAAGCCCCATACCCCTGGCCACAACAGCCGCATGTGATGTCATGCCCCCGCGGGATGTTATTATCCCTTTTGAAACCGACATACCACCTATATCCTCGGGGCTGGTTTCCTTTCTGCACAGTATTACGTCTTCTCCCCTGGCGGCCCACTCTTCAGCGTCATTAGCGGTAAATACAGCCCTTCCGCATGCTCCGCCTGGAGAAGCACTGAGTCCGGTTGTCATGTACTCCGCATGTTCTTTACTGGCTCTGTTGAGTACCGGTGCGAAAAGCTGATTGAAACTTGCAGTGGGAACGCGCCCCAGGGCCGTCTTCCTGTCGATAAGGCCTTCATGGGCCATATCGATTGCAATGTTGAGCGCCGCGAATACTGTCCTTTTGCCAGTTCTCGTCTGAAGGATGAAAAGTTTTCCCTCCTGGATGGTAAACTCGACATCCTGCATATCAAGATAATGCTTTTCAAGAGTTGTTCTTATTTTCATCAGTTCATCGTAAGCGGATTCGTTCACATCGCGAAGGGTGGAAATGGGTTTCGGTGTTCTTATTCCCGCAACCACGTCTTCTCCCTGGGCATTCATCAGGTACTCGCCATAGAATCGATTCTCACCGTTCGCGGGATTCCTGGTAAAGCAAACCCCTGTGCCCGAATCGTCTCCCATATTACCGAACACCATCGCCTGAACGTTCACAGCCGTTCCCACAAGGCCTGTTATTCCGTTGATCTGCCTGTAGCGAATAGCCCTCGGATTATTCCAGGAACCGAAGACGGCATCAATTGAAAGTCTAAGCTGATCCCATGGGTTGTCCGGAAAGGGTTCACCTATTTCCCTGTCGTAAATCTTCTTGAACTCCGATACAACTTCTTTCAGGTCATCGGCAGAGAGTTCAGTATCAAGGTTTACACCCCTGCTGCTTTTCACACCATCAAGCGCTTCTTCAAAAGTATGATGAGGAATTTCCATAACCACATCGCCGAACATCTGTATGAATCTTCTGTACGCGTCCCAGACAAATCTTGGATTTTCTGTTCTATTTATCAGTGATTCGATAGATTTTTCATTAAGACCAAGGTTCAATACGGTATCCATCATTCCGGGCATGGAGATGGCAGCACCGCTCCTTACAGAAATCAGAAGAGGTTCTTCTCCCGCGCCGAATTTCTTCCCGGTGATCTTTTCAAGCAGGGCAAGCTTTCCTCTTACCTGATCCTCAAGACCCTGCGGCCATGTTCCTTCCGTACCGTCTGTGTAATAACCGGAACAGGCTTCGGTGGATAGTGTGAACCCCGGAGGTACCGGAAGACCAAGCCTGGTCATTTCAGCCAGATTGGCGCCCTTTCCACCTAACAACTCCTTCTGTGTACGATTTCCCTCTGTTTCGTTACTACCGAAAAAATAGACATACTTCTTCTGATTCATACAGCACCTCTTTTTTGTGTAAGTAGAAATTCTCGAACTGGTAATATAAGTAAACAGGGGGCATCAAGTCTACTATCAGCGCCCATAATCAAAGGTTAAAAGACCTGAATATCTTTATGAAATGATTCATATCGCAGGTATTTAGAACGCATATCAGAATTCGATTTGAAGATCGATTATTCTGAATTTTTCTTTACTATAACTCTCCCGATAGCCGTTCTGGGACGAATGGGCTGCTTTGTGAGCAGGCTGGGGAATTGCGGAAAAACCATTGTCCTATTGCCCCTACCGGCCTGTTTCTGTCAAGCCTGACTGATATAAACTTGTTTGTACATTTCAACAATGATACCTAAAAAAAATCAGATATTCCCTGATGGAATCTGGCAGAGTTGTTTACTGTCATCAGGCTGTTTGTTACAGGCCTGTTATGCATGTATAATTATTCACAGATAGTGATGATCTGTCAGTGAATATTAGACAGGTAAGTTCGATCTTAACAGAACTGTAAACAAATATTGTAGTTGTAAATACATATAAAGTTTAGATAGTTTAGCCCGACCTTGATGACGACTTTGCTGAAAGAGTGTTATGCAGATTGTTCTGAGCACGATAATTTTTCTGAGCAGTCAGGGTTCACTGGACAGTTACCATCTGCAGATTGACCCTTTTTATCTTGACAGTCTCTACGCTGATTCACTTACCGATCTCCAGTTCCCTGCTTTCATCGAAACAAGTGCAGGCTGCTGCAGTTGCACAGCCGGATTCAGAGGGGGAACATCCCTCTTATGTCCCAAGAAAAGCTGGAAGATCGAACTCTTTGATCCGACCATGATGAATTCATCACACATACTTCTTGATGCCCAGTACAGAGACCAATCCCTTATGCGAAACGTTCTCGGTCTTATGCTGTCCAGAAGGCTTGGTTTCCCGGCTCCACTCACGGAGCATGTTGAGTTCTATATAAATGACATTTATTATGGCGTTTACGTTCAGGTTGAGAGAATTGATGAGTATTATTTCAGCAGGAACAACACCGCTTACGGTCCCCTTTTCAAATCGGTGAACAATCTTGGCAGATTCGTCTGGCAACCCTGTGATACTCTCGGCACATCAGGATTTGAGGCAAGGCAGGGCAGTGAGGAGTTTCTTCCCCTTTTAAGAAGCCTTATAGATAAAGTGAACCTCCGATCACCCTTGTCGATCAATATCGAGGACTTCATCTCCAATGCCGCAATAAGCCTGGCTATAAGGGACGAGGACGCAATCACAAAAAATTACTATCTGCACTTTACTCCGGAAGGTATATGGAGCTACTACCCCTGGGACAGGGATGCTTCTTTCGGTAACAATTGGAAAGGAGAGTACGATCCCGATTGGATTGAAGACACATCAATGTACTGCTTCACCATATCACCATTGCTGACTACTCTTTTCTTCAGTATCGAGAATCGAATCCTGTTTGAGGACTATATGCTTCAGATCGCTACGATAATGGAGAATGATCTCCCGGTCGTTATTGACTCCATTTACCTTGACATAAGGGAAAGTGTATATGCTGACACAATGAAACAGGGGACAAACGAGGACTTCGATGAAGCTGTCGATGTTCTGCGCAGTGCCATAATCGCACGTGCTGATTTCATACCTTCAATAGCAGCTGCATC
>JAUVLV010000024.1 GCA_030600545.1 Candidatus Aegiribacteria sp.
AAGCTCTGTTTTCAATCTTTTCCAGTTTGGCAGGATGCTTTCCAGCAGAGCGTAGAATGCGCTGTCATGTTTCCTGTGGGTAATGTGGCACAATTCGTGCACGATCACATAATCGATATACCTTGTAGCTGCTCGAATCAGGTCACGATTGAGATTGATCCGGTTTGTTCTTTGAGAGTAGCTTCCCCACCGTCTGCTCATTCTTCGTACTGCAGCTGACGGCATCTCCGAATAGTTGAAAAGTCTGAAACAGACCTCAAGCCTTTCAGTGAATACAGCCAGCGCCCGTCTGGAATACCACATATCAACCAGCCGGGCAGCTTTGGAAGGATGTTTAGCACCTGTAATGAAAACATTCAGAACCCCATGCTGCAGTGAAACCCTGCTGGAGGTACAACCTCCATGAAGAAGCAGCTTGTATGACCTGCCCCGGTACTGAAACGTTTCCCCGCTCACATACCGTTTATTCCGCATGTCTCTGAATTGAGCGAAGTATCTCTTCTGTTTCAGCAGCCAGCGGATTTTGCGGGCAAGGAACGAATCGATGCCATCGGATGAAGCATCCAGTGGAGCCTTCACAAGTACTTCCAGGTTGGGAAACACAGTTGCAGAGATTGTTTTTCTCTCCTCAAGCAGCAGATGATATTCAAGGGAAACATCGTCCCGGATATATGTTTTCACTATTCCCTGTTCTCCACAGCAAGCTCCCAGACTTTGGACACGAGGGTTTCAATAGTGTCGATATCCAGCGGGATTTCGAAATTACCCTTAACGATATCGAAGAGGTAATCTTCCATCTCACGATGTACCTTTCGGCGCACCTCGATGTTACGTTCCCAGTCTACAATCATGTTTCTCTCGATAACATCGTGCAGCGCCACAACAATTGAACAGATAATCTCCTGTGAAACCGAATACTTCTCAAGTAACGGTACAGCGCCTCTGTAGAACGGGTGATACTTCTTTTCTTCCTTTATGAAAGATGGAATATCGCTGTCTTCGTAATCTTTCACCTGAGACTGGTATTTCTTCGCGGCTTCCAGCAGCAATGCCAGATCTTCTCTGCTGGCACTTTTCAGCTGAGCTATAAGCTCCTCGATCTTATCACTGAATCGGCTGTAGAACTCCGGATCCCTGTGGTACTTCTCGCTGATTGTACGCTTTGTCTGGGCGGCAATGGCTTCCGCCTTCGATCTGTCCGAAAGCCCCCGCTGTGAATTCTCAATGTATTCGTTGAAGAGATCGGCTTCTGAAAGGCACAGCGGTTCGGTAAGTTCCACAACATATTCCGAAGTAACATACCTGTCCAGAATCCGCCTGATCTGGTCTTCATACTTGGAAAAATCAACCACCTCGGCATTTTTGACCTTCTGTATCTTCTTCAGTTCAACAAATTTCTTCAAGTCCTTCTGATACCGCGTGAGTTTCTCAGCTGAGAACTTCTGCGGAAAGTCCTGCAGCATACCGCATGCCGAGAACTGCCCGATGAACCTGTTCACAAGCTCGTAGAAGTGCTCGCGTTTCTCAAGGTCCCCCTCAAGCACGCGGATGTACTCCTCATTGTCCTGCCGGTTACGCACCGAGTTAAATAGGGAATGCAGTTCCTGGTAGAGACGCTCCAGTTCCGCTATCTGTTCGTTTGAGTTAAGCAGCGCTCTCTCCACATCAGCAGGGTCGTAGTTAGAGAACAGCGCCATAGCGTCGTACAGGTTCTTCGCGTTCTTGGAGTAATCAATGATGTATCCGTGCAGCTTGGACTCATGCCCCGGGTCTCCTTCGAACAGACGATTCACCCTTGCAATCGCCTGCAACAGATTGTGATCGCGCAGTTGCCTGGCAAGGTACAGGAATGTATTCCGAGGAGCATCGAACCCTGTCAGCAGTTTATCAACTACGATAAGTATTCGTACACCTGAAGGGTTCTCAAGGAAATCCTCAACAAGCACCCGCTCTCTGTTCTCAAGAGAAGAGCCGAACTTATGCTTCTCGGCAGCAAGCCAGTCGGCAACCACTTTCTTATGCTCGGGCAGCTTGTCATCTTCTTCGCTGTCTCCTGATTCCGAAATGATTACCGCAACCGGTACCGAGTTCTGCAATTCGAATGCTCGAAGGAACATCACAGCGGCGTATTTTGAAGGAGCAACTACCTGCGCCTTCAGACCTGTATCAGCGTACTTAGAGTAATGGTCAAGAATATCAAGGGCAATTGTCTCAATGCGTTGTGATGTTTCAAGCACTATCTGTGATGAATTGAATTTCCGCTGCAGGTCTTTCTTCTGCGAATCGGTCAGCGAAGCTGTTATTCTGTCGTAGAAGCTGTCCAGAAGGTTTTTCTGTACCGTCTGTTCGACGTACCTGGGCTGGTAGATAAGTGGCAGCACCACATTATCAGCCTCCGCCTCCGAAATGGTATAGGCATCTATCATCCCGCCGAACTTCGCAGCGCTGGACTTCTCCCGTTTCATCAGAGGTGTTCCTGTAAATGCAATCTGACAGGCCTTTGGCAGAATCCGATTCAAAGCCGCATTGGCTTTCCCGCCCTGGGTCCTGTGAGCCTCATCTATAAGAATGAACACATTCGGATCCGAATCGACAAAATCCACATCCGAGAAGGAATCGAACTTGTGTATCAGAGAGCAGAGTACCTGCTGATCTTTCTCTCGAAGCAGCGCAAGCAGCTCCTTGGCATTTGTAACCCTCTTGACATCTTTTTTGATGTTACAGGCAGCGAATGTTTTGCTTATCTGTTTATCAAGAGTGCGTCGGTCGGTGACAACCAGCACCCTGGGAAGCTCAATCTCAGGATCATCGATAAGGCATTTAACCAGCATCACCATTGTAAGGCTTTTTCCCGAACCCTGAGTATGCCAGATCAGACCACCTCTCCTGCGCCCGTATTCATCAAAGGTTTTCAGCCGAACAAGAGCTTTCTTAACAGCGAAATACTGCGGATACCTGGCAATCTTCTTCACACCCCTGTCGTACAGTATGAAATTTCGTACCAAATCCAGCATTCGTACCGGTTCAAGCAAACTGTAGATACCTGAATCCTGCGGAGTAACAGTACGATCGTGAGCCTGAGAATAACTGGATCGCAGAAGATCGGAAGCAACAGCAGATACAACGGAGGAAGGAACCTGCTTATTTACAACCGATGACACTGAAGAGGAAAAGGATGAAGAAGGATCCTTTTCCTTCCAGTGGGCATAGAATCGCTCAGGCGTAAGCATGGTTCCATAACGGAGTCCATGAACATTGCAGCCGATAAGGATCTGGGGGAAGAGAAAGAACTTGGGTGTCTGTCCCGCGCACTGGTTCCGAACCATCTGAGCAACTGCCTCACCCAGCTTTACCGACTCTTTTTTACATTCAATAACCGCAAAGGGAAAACCGTTCACAAACACAACGATATCGGGCCGCCTGTCATGCCCTTCCGAAATCTCAAACTCGGCACAGACATGAAATGAATTACGAAGAGGTTCTTTGAAATCAACGAACTTCAACTGAGGCGATGTCCGCCGACCGTCAACAAGCTCCAAAACGGACCGCCCGGCAAGCAGCAGTGAATAAATCTCGGAAGAGGCTTTAACAACTCCCTCGCTCATATCCACCTGCTCGAAGTCATGAACAGCGTCACGAATACTCTTTGAAGAAATGGAATCTTCATTGATTGCCCGCAATGCTGAACAGGCAATATCACCAAGCACGTAAGACCCGGAAGTGCGAAGAGACCGCACCTCAGACCGAGACAGGTACTTGTAACCCATATTTACAAGCTCAAGTAGCGCCGGTATCTGCGACGACGAAGCCTCATCGAAATCAGGCAGTCGATAATCAGCCATTACTGCTTATCCTCAGTCTTTCTGGTTTCTTCTTCAAGTTGTTTCACCACTTTGTCGAAATCCGATTCGAACAGCCGATCCTGTACAATCCGGTACTTCTCAAATTCACTCTCGGCAAATGATTGAGTAAGGTATTTCTTTCCATCACTGGCAGTATTTCGGAATTTCCTAATAACTGAATCCATATCCAGCTCACCGCTCTGTGCAGTAAATATCAGAAACTCAGCAGTGCTGTTCCGAATCTGCAACGACTTATTCATCTCACACCGCCACAAACTCAGGCAACCGGATAGTCCCGGTAACAAGATTGTTCAACAGGAACCGCTTTTGCTCACGAAGAAGAGCGAGCTTCTTTTCAAGCGCCTTGATCTCAGCATCTGCAGAGGAAAGGATTGAAGCGATGGCACGTTGCTCAGGTAGCGGAGGAAGTAATACCTTAATTCCAAGAAAGTCTGATGCTGAAATGTTAAGGAGACCATGACTTCTTGCTCCTTCAGAACATACTCCATAGAGCATTCTGTTAATCTCTTGCGACGCAAAAAAGAAACGAATGACTCATGTCATCAAATGAATATTTCTTTACTTGCTTATAGAGTTGGTTACTAATCTGGTATAAACCTATCCTGGGCTTGTTCAGAAGCCCGGCAATCTTCATGTATCTGAGCGCCCATGCTATCCTGTCGTAGAATATCCTGCCATTGCCTGAATCATACTCTCTTGTTACTTCCTCTTCGGAGAGATGAAAGTGCTTCGCCAACGATTGCTCGAAGTCCTTCATCTGTAAGGTTTCACCATTCAGAAGAAGCTGAAGAGCCGGAACTCTTATCTCATCATGTTTTGTGATTGCAATCTACTTCATCCTATCGGCTTCAATCAGGCTTTTACCTTCTTCAGTTATTCTGTATTTCTGGAATCTGCTTCTTGGCCTGTCTGGAATAGTCATCTCAATCAAACCCAATTCGAGTGCTCGCTGTTGATAGTGTTCTCTGAAATGCTTTTCGTCCTTCAAATTCAGTTTATCTTGTATTTCAACCCTGCTCATTTCACCTTTCAGTATCAGAAGCATCTTTCTGACTTCGGGGGTGACTTCGGGGGTGACTTCGGGGGTGACTTGTGCCTTCTTTGTCTCAGTAAGTGGAATTGTCAGCTCGAAACAATCGATCTGTTCCATGAAGATGGGTTTTGCTCCATGGGAGTAGAAAGGCAGGTATTTGTTCACATTCCTTACACCGGAACCCAGTTCTTCGCTGCGGCCAATTTGTGTCATGAATTTGCTGATGGTCGGGTTCTTGGGGAATGGTCTCAGGTTCTTCAGGGTTACTTCGCCGAAATGATGCCTTGTGCACGGATTATCCAGCATGACCATGTCTTTGTAAATCATTAATCTTGCCGGGGTTGGGTGCATATACTCCCGGTGGCAGATAATGTTTGATATCGCTTCTCTGAAAATCTTGTCTCTTAAGCTGACATTCTGGTTGTTTTCCAGAAAGAAGGGGTCGTTCAGGTGTTTTTCCACGAAGTCCATCATCAGATCATAGGCATCGATAAGGTTTGTGTGAATCATCACCCTGTCATCGTATCTGTCAACATTCTCTTTCAGCAGCAGACAATCGAATGTGAATGAAGGCAGAGCCCGATGGATTGCAATATCTGTGCCGAACAGAAGAACAGCCGCAAGGGTCAGGCAAGTTTTACCAGTGTTCTCATCGGTTGCGTAGAATCCACCTACTTTCAGAAGGTCTTTATTACTCAATTTTCTCCAGGGGTGTTTTGAGTTTCGGGCAAACATCATTGCTCTGGCTGTATCAAACAGGTCATTTCTAAGGTCATCCATAGTGAAGAATCTCTGAGGTCGCTGTTCAGTGAACATTCCCAGTTTACGGTTTACGAGACCGGCAATCTGATGGGTGCCCTGAACTTTGTAGTCACCATCCTTGCTTCTGATATATATCTGCCCCTTTGTTCTGTGAAACTGGGAACTCACAGGCACCTGGAAAGCAATAACTGTTTTTCCTTTAATCCGGCAATTGTCTGGAAACAGAAGATATGGAGGGTCGATCTTCTGAGGGTTATTGGAAAGATTTGCCAGTTCAGATTTAAGCTTGTCTACAGAATTGGGTTCAACACCTGTTATTCTGCCTTCATCGTTTACACCGAGTAGCACAATACCACCATCGGTATTGAGAAAAGAACAGATTGTCTCAAACAGGTTTTCAGGGAGCCTGTTCCAGGCTTCCTTGAACTCTGTATTCAAGCCCTCTCCCTTTCTGATCTCCTCTTTGACCTGCTCAAGATTCATTTGTACTGCTCACATCCGTTATCCCTTTATCCCCAGCTTTTTCAGATGCTCATTCATTTCTTTCTCAAGCACTTCGAGTTCTTTGTCTATTTCTTCCAGTTCCTTGAGATTGGCTTCGATATCTACTTCCTCTTCCTCCTCGAAAGTGTCGACGTACCTGGTGATGTTAAGGTTGTAGTCGTTCTCTTCGATCTCCTCCGGGGGGACTGCTCTTGCGAACTTTTCGATGTCTTCTCTGTTTTGTACAGCTTGCAGTATCCTGTTTATATGTTCATCGTCCAGGAAGTTCTGGGCTTTGCCGGATCTGAATTCTTTTGAAGCCTCAATGAAGAAAACATCTTTTCTTTTCTGGTTGGCTCCGCCTTTTTCCCGTGAGCGGTCGATGATGAGTATCGCGACAGGTATTCCTGTTGTGTGGAAGAGGCCTGCCGGAAGACCGATGACAGCGTCTATGACATTTTCCTGAAGGAGGCTCTTTCTTATCCTTCCCTCTGATGCGCCGCGGAAAAGAACTCCATGAGGAACCACAACTGCAACCTTGCCCTCTCTGGCCTTGGCTGTTTCCACCATGTGACTGATGAAGGCGTAATCACCCTTGGTTCTGGGCGGTATTCCCCTGTGAAATCTGTTGTAGGGGTCATGCTCTATTGTTTCACCCGCCCACTTCTTAAGTGAGAATGGCGGATTGGCTATTACCAGATCGAACTTCATCAGGGAGTCGGCTTCCTTCAGAAGAGGATTGTTAAGCGTATCACCCCATTCGAGCCTGGCGCCATCCTGGTGGTGCAGGTACATGTTCATCCGCGCAAGGTTGAAGGTTGATCCGATGCTTTCCTGACCGTAGAGGGAATAGTTCTTTTTTACTTCACCTGATTCCATATTTTCTTTTTTTTCCACTTCCTCACCTGCAAGGAGGAGCAGTCCTCCTGAACCGCAGGCAGGGTCGCAGATGCGCCAGCCCGGTTGTGGATCGGCAAGTTTCGCGAGAAGGGACGCGACCGATTTGACTGTGAAGAACTCACCGGCCTTTTTCCCTGCATCGGAGCCGAATCGCTCTATCATGTACATGTATGAGCTGCCGATTATGTCTTCATCTACTGTAGTGAGGTCTATCTTTGCGAAGTCATCGAAGAGATGGCGGAGCATCTTGTTGCGCTGGTCGGTTCTACCGAGAACAGCATCTGAATTGAAGTCTATGGAGAAAAGACCCTCAAGCCGTTCACCGTTCGCATCCTCTATTTTATGAAGGGCCACATTGATCAGTTCTCCAATGTTGTCTTCATCTTTCTTCTTCATTAGGTCGTGAAAGCTTGCGCCCTCGGGGATTTTAAACCTGGTATCTCTCAGTCGGAGTTTGATCCTGTCTTTATCGTTTCCGTATCGCTGATTGAGTTTTTCTACTTCAAGGTGATGAAGATCACTCATGTACTTGTAGAATAGAAACATCAGCACGTAATCCTTGTAAATGCTGGCGTCCACATTCATCCTTGAAGAGTCGGCGGCGCTCCAGAGAATTCTATTAAGTTCTTCCTGTTTGTATTCTTTTTTCGGTGTCATTCTCTGTTCACTCCAATTCAGTGTTCAATAGCTTTTTGAGTATTTCGGTTTTCCCCAGAACTTTTCTTCTGTACTCACGGATTTCATTGTGAAAGGCAATCAACTCATGCTGTTTCTCTATGTTCGGAATGGGAATAGAGAGAATCTCAAGGTTTCGGCGGGTTACGAAGGGTATTGAGCTCATTTCCTGCAGTCGTTCAAGCTTTCTCTGGCCCCTGGGTGAGTTGATGAAAAGGGAAAGGTACTCAGGCAATACATGTTCGTTTCTTAGTGTGAGAATAATGACCGATGAGGAAGTGGCCCAGCATTCACCTTCAGGTTCTTTGAAAACTGCTGCAGCGAAGCGCCCTTTGTTGAGAAAAAGTACTTCGTTCTTCTTGATGGGATTTCTTGGAGTGATGTCTGTAAGAATTGGTTCATCACTGCTGAACATAAGAGCGCCGTCTTCACAGATGTTTCTTGGTTGTATGAGTTTTGTTGACCCTCCTGGTACATGCACCAGCCTATTCCGGAATGAATGCCCAACCCTTGAACTGCAGAAATCGAATATTCTCATTACTCCTCCATATTGGAGTAACAATAATTAAATACCGCAATATTGTCAATGAGAATTGCGGTATAGATATACTGCTGGGAGAACTGGGACGACCAAGAATTATGGTTGTAGTGAAAGAGTTTTCTGAAATGTCCGATCTGTCCGATTGCAGTGGTACCCCACATGAAGTCCAGGATATTCTCCCGGATGGCTACGTTTTCTATTTTGTTTCCTTAATAGACCTCTTAGCTTCTATATAGAGTTTAGCTTTCTGCTGGGAAATGATGAGTTTCACATCTGCCCATACCAGCCCCTGTGATTCTCCAAATGCCTGAAGGAGGTTCTTTTCGTCACCTGAGAGTTTTCCATCTGCCAGCACCATCCTCGACATTGCCGCAAGTATTTCCCTTGCTTCCTTCTGGTTGCTCGGAGCAGGTAATGTATCCTGATCGGATTTTACCGTATTCAGTATTTCGTTCAACTGTTCGTCCGATATGTGACGCTCAGCGGCGAAGGAAGAAAGGGTTTTCATCTCTTTTTCATCTACCACGCCGTCTGCGTACATGGCATTGACCATTGCCGAGAGAAGTAGTTCGGGTGGAACCAGGGCTGCTCTCTCTATCCCGTCTACAGCCTTTGCTGTAATTCTGGATGCGGAGAAACGGTTTACGGAATCGAGTACCCAGTCCTGGCTTCCATCGTTCAGGGATCTTCCGCAGTATTCACATTCACCTGTACTGCCGCCCTCGAAGGGAGCTCCGCAGCCGGGACAGTGGGACGATCTGAAGCTCTGATCAACAGCTGTTCTAATGCCGTGTTTACGGACCAGAGTATAAATCTGAGGTCTTATGATCTTCCGACCTGTTACATGTACACTGCCTTCTTCGTTTCTTTTGGCATTTATACCGGACCATTTTACAAGGATTTCTATCCTGTCCATGCGGTTCTTCGTTCCCAGTACAATATCCTGGACTTCAACTGTACCTACGGCGGCGTCCTTGAAAAAGAGCCAGTCTCCGTTACTCCTGGTATTTGATAACTGTTCTTTGAATCCCTGAAGATATGACGGAAGAGTGACCTTCCTTGCGTCTGAGACATCGTTTGTAAACCAGGATTTAATCAGCCGCCAGAATATCACTGAGGTTCTGTCTTCGATATGCTGCAGATTGAAACCGGGATCAACTGCTTCCATGTCTTCAAACCCGGGAATAAGGGATTTATCGGATACGATGTTCCATTCCATCGATTGAGTTATCTCAGCAAGCACCCAGTCGTATTCACCGCTTGTGAGGAGGGAATCGCAGTTTTCGCATTTGCCGGTATCACTGAGCTCCAAATGGGCTCCGCAGTTCGGGCAGAATCCTTCCACAAGGCCTTTGCCTTCCAATGTCTGAACTCCGGGTTTTCGGAGGAAGCTCCAGTATTCTGTAAATGGAGCAGATGTATTTTTCCGTATCCGCTTTCCGGTTTTCAGGTCGACATCGGTATCGTCAGCCATGGCTGTGATCTCGACATGTATCGTGTCAAAGTGAGAGTCACTGAAAACACCAACGATTTTCGAATTCTGAACGATGATGTTTTCCATTTTATTTCGATAGCCTTCAGCCTTCTGCATTTCGAATTGAAGGCTGAACCGCTCATCTATTCCGTCGGAGATGAACTGGTTGACTGATGAAAGGTTCTGATTTGACCAGGCTTCCTGAAGGGCTATGAAAGCCATATTAGCTTTTTGTAGAAAGCCCTCCTGCGTGAATTTTGTATCCCTCTGTTTCAAGGAATCCAAAGCGTTCTGCATTTCCTGGTGTTCCTGCTGTCTTCTTAGTTTTCCAGCCCTTGTGATGGTATGTGTTTCGTATCCTCCCTTAGCTTTCCTGCCGAATTTTATCATGAGGATGATTACCACGATAAGAAGCGGTACACCTATAAGCGGTTTGTAGATGACAAGCCTTATAAGAAGGTAAATGATGTACCCGGCTCCGCCTCCGCCACTACTGCCGCCTCCTCCGCTGGATCCGCCGTAGCTTCCGCCTCCGCCGGCCCTTGCAAAAGCTCCAGACGCGAGAACGAGCAGAATACCGGTTAGAATGAGAAAAAGCACCACTCTTATATTTCCATCAGATTTGAACACAATTACCCTCCTTGGGAAGCTGGATATCCATAGTGTATGTTTTTATGTTCCATGTGTCCATAGTGGAATGGGCAGATTTATTCATATGTACTATATCGTATGTATTATTGTATTTTATATTGGAATGGTAAATTATTGAAAGGATGTTCCTTATGCGAGTATTGACAGCAGCGACGATTTTCATGGCTCTGCTCCTGACCGCTATCTCCTGTGGTGGCGATTCGGAGCCGGAGCCGTCCCATTCGTCTGAGGATGAGACTGCAGCAGATACGATTCCGGCAGAAGTCCTCGAGGTGATGGACGAGGAAGAGCTCCCGCAGGAAATCGAGGTAACTATTCCAATTACAGCTGGTCCAGAAGGATCATGGAATACAACTATGGGTGAAATTGAACTGGTGGTTGATGACACAGGCAATGTAACGGGAGAATATCCGCTGGGAACCATCGAAGGGATTCTGACGGATAATACTCTTGAATTCACCTATTTGGAAGGCTCCCTTACGGGAGAGGGCACATTTACTTTTGAGGGGGATTTTAACTCCTTCACAGGGGTTCAGGACATTGGCGGAACTGAGTTTGTCTGGGACGGAAGCAGAATTTAGTCTGTATGAAAAAACGGAATATGATTCCTGAAATGCTGTATGATTTGGAGGTTTCCAATCGGGTTAATCCTCCACCTTTAACAGGGCAGCAGGTAGAAGACGCATGGTTTGATGTCATACCAGACCTGATCAGGTTCAGAAACAGCGAATCGATTACGCTTATAGTGAACGATGCTACAAGGCCGGCTTCCTTTCCGATGATTGCCCCGATAGAGGAAGTCCTGGGTGATAAAGCAAGAATTCTGTTCGCCACGGGCACGCACAGACCGGTTACTCCGGAGGAGAAATCGATTCTTCTCGGAGGTTGTTTCCAGAATGCTTCCTGGAAGAACAGCGATTGCGATTCACCTGATATGGTCAACATCGGAAGAACCCCAATGGGTACTCCTGTATGCATGGATCCATGGCTTTTTGACGGGAATCCGGTTGTTTCTGTTAATTCCGTAGAACCCCACTATTTTGCCGGATTTACCGGGGGACGTAAATCTTTTCTGCCGGGCGTATCATCCAGGGAAACCATTGTAATGAACCACTACCATGCCTGCATGCCGGGAGCGCTACCGGGTAAGCTTGATGGCAACCCTGTACACACGGACATGATGGACGCTCTGGACATGCTGGAAGAAAGAGTAGAGATAGTTCAGGGTAACGGTGTGGTAAACAGCGGCAGGCTGGTACATTTCTCTGCTGGTTCGTGCAGAGAATCTTTTATTAAGGCCGCTGCCGCTTCAGCGGAGTTGTCGACCATCTCCGTTCCCAACAGATCTCCGTTAGTTGTCCTCCATCCAGGGGAACCCCTGGATATCAGTCTTTATCAGTCCGAGAAGGCTATTTACAACTGCAGTTCATTGGTTGAAGATGGTGGTTACCTTCTTCTCGTCAGCTCGTGTGGAGAAGGTATAGGGGCGGATCACCTGGAGAAGGCTTTCGTAACATCCATGGATGAAAGTTGGAACACTCCCGAGCAAAATCGGTACAATCTGGGAGACCACGCCATAGTCCGGCTGAAGAATATGAGAAAGAGGATAAATCTTGCGCTTTCAAGCAGCCTGCCAGACCGCATCGTGAAGAGAATGGGTATTGAACCCGTTCATGATATTGAATCATGGATCAGACAGAAAAGCTGTGACAGACCCCTGTTCATACCCGGGGCAGGTTTCGTAATACCGGTTACGGAGGAGAGCTGATATGTGGAACATCAGATCCAGGCTATTACCTCTGATTGTTGTTATCGCTCTTGTATGGGTATTCTTCTATTACAGTTTCAGTCTTGTTTCCCGTCTCAGGGAGGCAAGGGCAAACGCGAACGAGACTATAACCTGGTTCTGGGCAGGATCGCAGGTTCCCATGAGCAGATTGGCAGAGCTTGGTACGATCTACGTTTGTTCCGGATGCGGTTCAACTGCCCCTGCATACGGTTTTGAATCGGACTCCACCGTAATGAATTTCTGTCCGAAATGCGGTGAGATCACAGAATGGTACCTGGTATCCCTGGAAGGCATCGAGGAGCGGGAACAGCTTTTCCAGAGAACCAGGGATCTTTTCGGAGAGCTGGTTGAGAGGCTTGATTATACAACTGTTCTTTCGGATACTGATATGATGCCACAGGTTGTTAACGGCGTTGCGGTTGCCGACTCAATAAGCAAAGAGAAACTTAAATCGATAGTGTTTCTTACAGAGGTCCTTGATAAAGAAAACGAGCCGGTTCCAATAACTGATACAAACGGTGAAACAATTGGATACCTCCATTACGGATCCGATGATCTGGCAAAGGAACTTCTACTTGTGCCATATATTGAAATCGGTATCTTCTTCATGCTGATTCTCCTTTTTCTTCACGCTATCAGGATAGAGCTTAAGAAAGAAAAGGAGCTGTCATGGATCGGTTTTGCCAAGGAGACGGCACACCAGATCAGCACGCCTCTTTCTTCGCTGATGGGCTGGGTAGAGCTTTTAAGGGAGAAACCAGAAGCTGAGACGGATAAGGAATTCGCGGAAGCCCTTGAGTGCATAGAAAACGATATTGACAGATTGAAACAGATCGCCAGCAGATATGGCCAGATTGGAAAAAAACCTAAGCTTGAAAGTTGCCTGATCAATCCTGTCATTCTCGGTATTGTACACTATTTCTGTGGACGCCCGGGATTTCTGCCTGAAGACATGAATCTGGAAACCGATTTTGAATCCGAATATCCTGTTAACCTGAACAAAGTCCTGTTCAGCTGGGTCATTGAGAATTTTCTTAAGAATTCAATTGCCTCATTGAAAGAGACAAAAAACGGAGTGATAAAAATAAGCACCAGAGATATTCAGGAAGGATCAGGGCTGGTTGAAGTGGAAATTGCTGACAACGGGAAGGGAATCCCCTTTTCCGATCAGAAAAAAGTTTTCAAGGCGGGTTTCAGTACCCGGCGCGGCGGATGGGGGCTTGGCCTTACCCTCAGCAGGCGAATCGTTGAACAGTACCATAAAGGAAACCTTCGTCTGAAAGCCAGTTCCCCGGGAAAAGGTACCACTTTCGTAATAAAGCTTCCCGCTTCATCGGAGGACACTGAATGATTACGGTTCTATGGGTCGATGATGAAATCCAGCACCTGAGAAGTCATATCAAATATCTTGAGAAACGCGATTACAGGGTTCTTACCGCGCACAGCGGACAGCAGGCTCTTGATATACTCAGTGCAAATCAGGTGGACATCGTTCTTATGGACCAGATGATGGTGGGCATGGATGGATTGGAAACCGTATCGAGCATCCGAAAAAGCAATCATGTGCTTCCGATTGTCATGGTTACCCAGAGTGAGGAAGAGGAACTGATGGATCTCGCCATTGGGGGGGAGATTGATGATTACCTGACGAAACCTGTGAACCCGAGCCAGATCCTTCTCGTAATAAAAAGGCTGTTGATGGGAAATCGCCTGAAAACCCAGAGGGCTGCGAGAGAAATGATTGATCAGACAACAAGGATAATGGATCTGCGCGGCAAAGAGATGAATTGGCAAAATTGGGTAGACATTTACCGTTCATGGGTTGAGAAGGATGTTGCTTCGGACGGTTCACTTGCGGAGGAAATGCGGAGTTTTGATAAGAGTAGATTAGATGATATTAATCTTGATTTCTCAAAACACGTAGAACACAATTATGCTGGCTGGATATCCGGCACTGATTCAGATTCACCACTCATGTCGCACAATTACCTTGAGAGGGTTGTAGTTCCGGAGATGGATTCCGCAGATGAGCTGGTCATGATGGTGATAGACTGCATGAGGTACGATCAGTGGCTTACGATGGCCCCGATACTGGAAAAATGGTTCCATATAGAAACCGATTTTATGTTTACACTGCTCCCGTCCGCAACACCCTACAGCAGGAATTCAATTTTCGCCGGGCTGCTTCCTCGTGATATATGGAGATTTCACAGACATAAATGGAATGAGAATTATGGTGAAGCCGGGTTAAACAAACACGAGCATTACTTCCTTACAGAAGCCCTGAGAAGGCTGGGCTGCGACAGGAATATTCAGCCTTCATACGCGAAGGTAAGCAACAGGAGAGAAGGAGAAGCACTCAGACATTCCCTCTCCAAATCTCTGGAGAATGGATTTTTCGCAATAGTAGTTAATTACATAGACCATCTGACACACGGCAGATCCGAGCTTGATCTTATCAAAGACCTCGCACCCGATGTAGCCAGTTTCAGAAAGCTCGCTGAGACATGGTTCAAATCCTCCTTTCTGAAGGATCTGTTTCATACACTCGCGGCGAGAGGTACTACCATTGTAATAACAAGCGATCACGGCTCCGTCTTTACATCCCGGGATACCAGGTTCAAAGGCAGGGGAATTTCAGGCAGCCTGAGGTTTCGATTCGGAAACTCGTTAGTAGCTGATCAGAAGGCGGTTATTTCTATCAGGAACCCGGCTGAATGGGGTCTACCGGATGACAGGCCTTCCAAAGGATATCTTTTTGCGAGATCGAATTATTTCATGATGTTCCAGAACGTACCAAGGGAAGAGCTGCACAAGTTCAAGAATACATTTCAGCATGGAGGAGTCTCGCTTGAGGAGATGATAGTACCAAGTATAATTCTGAAACCCAAGAGCCTGGGATGATGGATCAGGCTGCTCTGGAGGAGCTTGCGAGAGAAATTGCCTGTAAAATTACACCTGGCAGCAGGCTGTTTCTCTCCGGAGACCTGGGTGCCGGAAAATCTGTGTTTGCAAGGGCAGTTCTCAGGGAACTTGGAGTGAAAGGCAGTATTCCAAGTCCCAGCTTCATTGTTGATGCTGTATACAACTCACGAGGGCTTGAAATTCATCATATAGACCTTTACAGGCTTGAGGGAAGTCCTGATGAGATGGCTTTTTATGGGATTTACGAAGTGCTTGAAAGTGATGCCGTTGTGATCGTGGAATGGGCTGAACGCCTGGATGACGCCGCCCTGGAGAAAGGAACATTCGTGAGTATCGATTTTACATGTGATTCAATGATGCGGGAGGTGAGGATAGATGACGGGAGTATGGCTGGGAATTGAAACCACAACCCCTACGGGCGGAGTCGCATTGATAAAGAATGGAATACTTCTGACAGAGGAGTATTTTCCAATCAGGGCGACACATTCAGAAAAAGTTCTTCCCGGCATATCCAGACTTCTGAAGCAGGCTGACCTTGATTCCGAAGAGATAACAGGGATCGCTGTATCCGCAGGGCCCGGATCCTATACCGGCCTTCGCATAGGAATTGCAACAGCCCAGGGGTTATCCGCAGGATGGGGTGTTGGAGCAGTGAGTGTGGAAACCCTCAGGATTCTTGCTGCGTCAGTTACTGCGGATTATCCTGTTCTTTCATGCATTAAGGCTCGAAGAAATGAGGTTTTTGCTGCTGTTTATGAAAACAGTTCCTTTGAAGCGGGTACAATTATCGTGCCCGGTGTTTACGTTGCGTCTGCCCTTGAGAAGAGGATAGCCGAACTTGATTCAGTGATAGCTGTGGGCAGCGGGAAGTACGTGATGTCGCTTTCGGGTAATGTTAAAGTAACCGATCCGCTGTGGGATATTCCAAGGCCCTCACTGGTTGCATTGCTTGGTTCAGCGAGGGCTGAATTACATGGTTTCGATGATCATCCGGCTCCCGTATACCTCCGGGGTTTCAATGAGAAGGCGAACAGCAATGTTCCCTGAGATCCGCCTTGCATCAACAGACGACATTTCCGGTATAATGGATATAGAACAGAGCTCGTTCCCATGCCCCTGGGACATGGAAACAATTCTCTCCTGTATTGTATTTCCTTCCTTCCGAACCTGGGCTTCAAGGCTCGAGGGAAGAATCACCGGATATGTTACTGCGGAGCTTGATTCTAACAGACTTCACATTGTCAACCTTGCGGTTAGCGATGTATTCAGAAGGAAAGGCCTGGCAACGGATCTTCTTAGAACCGCTGAGGAATGGGGCCGACGCCTTGGCGCTTCTATTTCTCACCTTGAAGTAAGGGTAAGCTCTTTGCCTGCCCTTACCCTCTACGAAAAAAGCGGTTACGGCCGAACCCGGTTTATCGAAAACTACTATCCCGATGGGGAAGACGGACTGGAATTCCAGAAAACACTTCATCCATACAGCGATTTAGCCATCATCGCAGAAAGAATTATCAGCAGGTGCGACACAATACCTTCGGTCGGAGTTGTGCTCGGTTCCGGATTGTCGTGGCTGGCAGATGAGTTTGGAACTGCTATCGAGATCAGTTATGGGGAACTGCTTGGAGATTCTGACCCTGGAGTTGCCGGGCACCCCGGCAAACTGACCTTCAGCCGTTGCGGCCGTTTCGTTTTCATGCTTGGCAGACGCCACCATTACCAGGGATACACCGGAGATGAGATATCGACGCTGCCCGGTGTGCTGGGAGACCTGGGTGTTTCGGCCTGGATTCTTACATCGTCTTCCGGCGCTGTAGATACTGAGCTGCGCCCCGGTGATGCTGTTCTGTTCAGGGATCATGTCAATTTTACCGGATGTGTACCGCAATCCGCGGGCTGCAGGATAAGAAAATCGGCATATTCCTCTAAGCTCAGAAAAGCGGCTGAGGAAGCTGCGGGCAGAACAGGAACCGAATTAAAGGAAGGCGTCTTTGCATGTACTTCCGGGCCTGCTTACGAAACGTCCGCAGAGATAAAGTATCTTCATGAAAAGCTGTTTTCAACTGTTTCAATGTCGACTGTACCAGAAGTTCTATTGCTGTCATCGAGGGGATTCGATGTAGCAGCCGTGTCACTTGTTACTAATGCAACATCACCCGGAGTCGTTCTGACCCATGAGGAAGTCCTTTCTTCACAGGAAGCGGTCAGGAGAAAACAGGGGGCATTTCTTTCCTCTTTCATCCAGGAGGCAGCGTTAATTGAACTACAGTGATGTAGAGAAGTACCTCTTCGGCAGGAGGAGAATGGGAATGAAATTCGGCCTTGATCGGGTCAGGAAACTTATGATGGATACCGGTAATCCCCAGGAGAGTTTCAGAACCGTTCATATCGTGGGGACCAACGGAAAGGGCAGCACTACAGCACTGCTGTCAGAGATGCTCACGCATATGGGCTTTAGAACGGGGAGAATAACTTCCCCGCATCTTCTGCACTACCGGGAAAGAACTGCTGTTAACGGCAGATGGATACCGGAAGAGGAAGTAGTAAGGTTCATTGAACTCTTCAGAGATAAAATTGAGGAACACAGCGCAACATTCTTTGAGATAACAACGGTAATGTCGGCATGGCATTTCATGAACAGCCGCGTTGATATTGTGGCCGCCGAAGCCGGTCTGGGGGGCAGGCTTGACGCGACAAGGCTGCTGGACGGAGAATGTACTGTATTTACAGGGGTTGAGATCGAGCACAGAAGGATTCTCGGGTCTACCGAACCCGCCATTACAGCGGAAAAGGTAGCCATTGCCCGGGACGGCTCAGCGCTTATTGCGTACAGTCAGAAACCCGAAGTGGAACAAATTATTGCGGATGCTGTCAGGAAAAAGAATTTGAATCGCGAAATTCCTATACCTGCTGAAATCGCTCCCCTGCCTGGAGAACACCAGAAACGTAACGCGGGACTGGCCATTTCTGCTGCGATGCGGATATCGGGATATGATGAGGCTACCGTCATGCAGGCTTTCGGGAAGGCCTGCAATACACTCGGATGGGCTGGACGAATTGACCTTCGGACAGGTTCTCCCAAGATTCTGTTTGATGTCGCGCACAATCCCGGTTCTATAGCTCTTCTTACGAAGTATCTGAGGAAAAACTGGCAGGTTCCCGTACCCGCGGTGATAGGTTTCCTGGAGGACAAATTATGGCGGGAAATGACTTTTCAGCTCAGGGAAATTTTCAATCCGGTAGTAACAACTACCCCGCTTAACGAGAGGTGCCTGCCGGCGAAAACCCTTTGTGAGGAATTTCGTAATAATGGTGTTGAAACCTTTTGTGAGGATGATATAGGTAGAGCACTTCGGAAGGGCAGATCCCTGGCTTCGGATCTTCTTGTAGTTACAGGTTCGTTTTTTGTTGTCGGCGACGCGATGCGTCAGGCATGGAAAAACGTCTGGATAATCAAACCGGGGGAAGGCGAAGAACAGAACCAGCTTTTTTTTGATGTTCCCGATGTTGACAGTCCTCAGCGAAATGGTGTATAAGTATTGTTCATACGGTAAAATTAAGATCCATTATGATGGAGGTAGAATTCTATGGCGAGAAAAGTAAAGACTGTTCCTGAGAAGATCGATAAGAAGGAAAACACTGAAGGCGCAGCTCCATTTACACTTGTGAATTACATCCTGTTTGCCGCAGGACTGCTTGATATTATTATCGGATGGTTTCTCCTTCGCGGGGGACATATCACCATTGCCCCTGTAATGCTTATAGTGGGATACTGCGGTATCATTCCCCTTGCCATAATATTCAGAAGCAAGCACACTGAAAAAGGCTAGCGTGAAGTACATATTCGCTGTCCTGCAGCTTTCGCTGTTCCTCGCCTGTGGTGACGGGGAAGAGCAGCTATTTCGGCCTGACCCTCTTCCACTGATGGAGAAGGATACATCTTTCGTCAACGTTACAGGGGGAATTTTCGTTACCGGTGCCGGAGATACCGTTGAAATATCGGATTTTCGCATGGGCAGGTACGAAGTAACCAACAGGCTTTACTATCATCTTGCTGATGAAAAGGGTATTGAGCTACCTCCTGACCCCGAGTTTCCATCGATGGATGATTATCTATTTGAATATCCGGATCATCCTGTGGTCAACGTAAGTCTGCACGATGCGATTGCGGCCGCAGCAGTGCTGGGGGGAAGGCTTCCGACAAGGGCAGAGTGGGAGTACGCAGCTTCGCTGGATGTATCAGGGGATATTGCCGGGCGGTACCCCTGGGGGTCCCTTACTCCTGAGGATGCTGAGTATCCGGCTAATTACCTTGCGGGAGATGAATGGGAGAGCAGGGGACTGGACGGATACATGTGGACAGCTCCTGTTGATTCGTTCCCCCTGACAGATGCGGGTTTTGCCTGCCAGGCGGGGAATGTAGCCGAATGGACGGTGTCACCGTTTGATTCTGTGGTTCCTGTATGCGGAGGAGCATGGCTGTCACCTGAAGATGAAATTACAATTGATGCGGTGAGATACCTGGCTCCTGGCGACAGGGCTCGCCACATCGGATTTCGTATTATGCAGGGGACGTAGCACACTTGTTCAACTAATTCTGCAGCATTAAAGAAATATATCGTAGTAAACTCTTGAAAATACGCAAATTAAAGGGGTTTCTGTGAATAACAAATTTTATGTTTTTTTTACCTTTCCTGTCATGATCTCGCTTTTTATTTTTGCAGCCGGAACGATTTTTACATCATCAGCCAATGACAGCCTGACGATTACTGTTCCTCCCGGTGGATATGCCTGGTCAATTTATTCTGACTCTACAGGATTTTGTGATTTCAGAACTGTAAATACCCTTGCTCCCGGACCCTTGACTGGATTCAACGATGTATTACCCGATTCAGCTGTGCAAGCAATTGAATTGTGCGGTGAATGGCTGAGAGATGACATTGCTGTAAGGTTTACGAATCTGCTTTACGAAGATATTGATGAGGATTTACCTGTTCTGCCTGCTTTTGCGGATGTTAATGGAGATGGTCTGGTGGATCTGGTCCTTACCGTGGGGAATGATAATTCTGTCACCAGGATATTTCTTGCTCCAAACTGGACAGAGAGCATCGGAATCGCCGACCCAGTTGAACTAAGAAGGTTCTGCGATACTAATAACGATGGTTTTCCTGACTCTTCTTTTATCACCGATGAGGGCATACTGAACCTGTGCAGCGGAGATTCATTCTTTCAGGTGACCGAAGGCTTTGATATCTCCGGGGTCACCGGCACAGCACTGGGTGATATGGAGGGTGACGGTCTCGCTGATCTTGTTGTGGGAACGGATTCGGGAAGTCTTCTCATCTACAGGAACCACGGGAGTATTGATATGCCCTGTTTTCTGCCGTTCGTTTCTGAATCCATTACAATGTTCCCAATGAATGCCGGGGCATTCAGTTCCCCTTCATTGTGCCTTTCCGGTGATTCTATATTGATTGCCGCAGTAGGAACGCAGCAGAACGGTCTGAAGTTCTACACTTCAAGTATCGACGGGAGTATAGTGTCCAGGGATTGGACGACGCTCAATTCTCCTTGTCACGGAGATATGCTTCTGAATATATCGCCGGTTGAAGTAGATCTCTCCGGAGAAATCATATTTGTCTGCGGAACACGTAACGGCGTTCTTTACGAAACCCGGCCTGGCTCTAATTCTCTCCGGCTTCTGCATCTTTCACCTGTTCCGGGCACCTATCCAAGCCTTGCAGTCGCTTCAGTAAACGGAGATGAATTTCCTGATCTGATAGCCGGAACCATGGAAGGAAATGTTTTCTTTCTTCCGGGCTGCGAAGGCTGGTTCGACGGTAACTGGGAGAAGATTGAGAATTTCCCTGAAATTCACTCGGGAGCTCCGGCTGTCTGGAGAAATGGGCTTGTTTTCGGCTCAAGGGATGGTGACATCAGATACTTCGCAAAGGACGTCAACGATAACTGGGTCGATTCCACTGAGAATTCGGAATTCTGTAACATCGACGTAGGAGAATACTCAACACCTGATTTCGTTGATATGAACAATGATGGAAATGAAGAACTTGTTATTGGTAATTCAAGAGGATCCCTGACTTTCTTTGAATTGGACGAAAATACTCTCAACGGTAGACCGTTATACGTTGAGCGGTACTCCTGGAAATTCGAACCCAACAGCGCAGTTTCAGACATTCAAGCCTACTATTCAAGGTATTTTGCTCCATATTCCGTTTTCCGTTCTCCATCTGGTATCCGGGAAGTCAACGCGTTCTGCGGGGAGATCATCAAGGCAGAGCCTCAGCATCGTGACGAGATAGCGTACTGTATAGCGAATACTCCTACAGAAGTTCTGCGAACCATGCATGAGAACGGTGACAGCGACCTGTTCTCGATCAACGTTTCGCAGATGTACGAAATGGCTGAAAAACTTGATTATGTCCGTCTGATTGATTCACTTGATGCAACGATATGCCAGCTGAAGACCGAGAGCGGATGGATCGAGATCTCAGGAGAGAATTATTATCGGTTCGTTGTTCATCCAAGGATACTTTTTGAAGTACCCGCGAGGATTAATACTGAATACTGGAGTTCTCAGCGTGATACCGCATCCATTTCACTCGAGGAATGGCTGCATTATGAACCTGACAGCCTGTATGGCGGATCGGCAGATCATGTATTCTGGAGGGAGTTCATCCCTTCCGACAGCTCCAGTGGAAGAACACTTGAAGAACGGATGACGGATGCAGGCACATACGAGGAAGCGGTGGTAAGGCTGTGCAACTTCCAGTCCCATTCGCAGCCAGGGGGATTGATGACATTTGGATACATGACCAATGACCTGCAGCCGATGGTTATCTACAGGAAGGCTTACGGATCCTGCGGCGAACAGTCCATTCTGCAAACAGCGTTATGCAGAACTTTCTTTATCCCTGCATATGTTGTTGGATGCCGGGGTGAGGATCATCAGTGGAATCAGTATCTTGATCCGGAGAGCGGAAGATGGAATCACTGGGATATCAACTACGGAATTTCAGGGATCGGTAATGTTTGGGTATCTGGGGAGAAAGTAAACCATGCCGGGAAAAACATATCAACAATAACCGCTTTCGGTCCTGATAATACCGTATGGCCGGTGACCGGCAGTGTTCAGGTTCCACCCGGGTCAGGATACATGCCTGAAGACTCGGGATATACACATACTGCTCAGGTAGAAATTTCGGTCACTGATCCTTATGAAGTTCCTGTTGAAGGTGCGATGATTCTTGCAAGGTCCCACTGGGAAAATGCCAATTCGGTTTCCGAGTTCAACTATACCGACGAATCGGGTTCATGCACTTTTCAGCTGGGCTGGGAGCCGAATGGAGGTTATACAATTGATGTGATTTCACCCTTCGGGTCTGCTGGAAGCACGAATATTTCGTTCACCGAAGGGAAGTCTTACTCCTTGAATTATACCGTACCCTGCAGAGTCCCGCAGAAGCAGACCGTGTCTATGCCGGAGACCGATCCTCCATCGAATATTTCTGTAATAAGTACATTCTTCCCGGTATCCTACTTTGGCCGTTCTCTTTATTCGATCAGTGATGATAACAGCGATGATTCTTACCGGAGTCCGGGCTGGACTCATTGGCGGACATCGGTTTCGCTCGGAGCCCTGATGTACATGAATGCAGGGAACTTCAGGGATTACAGGAACGGCCTCAACTGCAAAGCAGTACCGTATCCATTCATTCCCGAACCCAACGATACCTGCTATGCTGTTCTTGATAACAGGAACAGTATTTTTACATGGCATGTTTTTCAGTTTTCTCCATCATCAGCGAATCATGAAACAGATAATCCGCCATACGATGTTTTTACCTGGCTGTCTGAGCCACCTACATACAGAGATCCGGCTTGTTTTCCATGTATCCTAAGCGATAGTTCATCAGGCAGTGATGATGACCAGAGCTGGATCACACAGTATCAGAACATAGAACTTCAACAGGACGATCCGGAAGATCCTCTATCAGCTGGATCTATTATTGGCCCCTTCATGATTCCCGCAGGAGAGAGAAGCCTGGATATCGGAAGCACCGGGGATCAACCCGGCCTGGATATGGACCTTTTCCTTTTTGCAGACCGCAATATGAACAGATCAGTCGATGATATGTCGGAGCTTGCGGAAAGCTCTACATCACCGACTTCTAACGAGAGCATTTCTCTGATCGAACCCGATACTGCGGTTGCATACTGGATTTACCTGCATGGATGGCAGGTTCCCCAGGAGGGAGGTACGATCGATCTTGGATTGTCCTTTGAACCGGAGATGCTTTCCGTGCATTCCCTCAGCTCTACCGGATATCAGAGCAGTCAGCCTCAGTATTTAAGTTTCATAACTGCATCGGATACTCTTCAAACCGGAAACATTTATCTGCTCGCAGGAAACAAGATGTTTTTCCCGGAGAAGGAAGATAACATGTGGGTTTTCGAGATTCCTCTGAATACAGCCGCGTTCGCTACCGGATCAGTCAGGATTTTTGATAACAATGGAGATCTCATGGAAAGCCTTGCATGGAATATTTCACTGGACAGCATTCCTCCGGAACTGTCTTATCATAATTTTACAGTTGATTCAGCGGCTATGGAAGTACTTGTTGAGGCAATATGTATCGATGAACTGTCGGGGATAAGTAAAGCTGTGTCATCTATTGATAATCTTGAGAATACAGTGAGTGTATTAAGGGAGGATTCGGTCTGGAGCTGCAGAATGGATATTGTTCCTTTCTCGGGACAGACCGTTTCACTGGAAGTCAGTTTCACTGATTCCGCAGGTAATGAAACGATAGAGAATTTCGAGATTGATGTTCCTTTAAGACCGGCCGTTCTTTTCAGTTCAATGTATCCATCCAGAACTGTTTACAACCACAGACCAATTCTGCAGGTCAATGCTGATTTTCGAGATAATCTGACCGGCTGGAGCGCATTTGCCGTATTATCCGATTCATCGGGTGCATTCCTGGAAGAACTAAGTCCATTTGTAATCGATGGAAACATTATTCAGTTCAGACCGACCGAACCTCTTGATGACGGTAATTACACTGCCAGTGTACAGATAATTGAGCAGGAAGGTACGATTGCCGCGGAGCATTCATGGAGTTTCATCGTTGATACAATGACATTGACATTTTGAACAACCGGGATTGGTCAGCCTTGGAAAGAGGAATGGTGGGCGAAGAGGGACTTGAACCCCCGACATCCTGCTTGTAAGGCAGGCACTCTAGCCAGCTGAGTTATTCGCCCATAAATCAATAGTTGCAGCTTTTGCAACCGGGAAGCATATATGGTTTGACGAGTGTTTTTTGTCAAGCACTATCGGAAACGGGAGTTTCCCCGATTGGAGAATAAAAGTATTGAGCAAAGCAGATAAAAAGCCTGACAAATGTCCGGTCAGTATTATTCCATCGAAAAGAAGATCAGTGATTTTCAATCAGCTGCTTGATTTGAACAAATCATCTAAGACCAAGGTTGTTGTGAATCAGAAGAAAGACGATGAACTTGTTCTCGTTGGAGTAGGAGCGGAGGATTGGCCGGGATTGGCAACGGTTGTGCTCAGCGAGCTCCATCACTCAGGCTGGAATCTGGATATCCTCGAAGGATTTGCCATTAATACGGATAATGTTCGAAGAGGGTATGTCATAACGGGAATCAGGGATAAGGATTCGAATCGGCGAAATGAATTCGTTGCCGATGCTGGCAGAATGGCCGATATCCTTACCAAACTGGCACGGGGACGCGCGGGAACGGTTTCCCTTCTGTCCAGAGCAGCGGAAAGGCTTGAGAAATTCGAAGAGGTACGGGCTGCTGTAAAAATACTTTATGGAGAAGAAAAGATACCAGCAGGTATTCTCGGGAAAAAGGGGGAACTGGTTCTTTTCATATCATCAAGATCCGATGAATACCTTGCCGAAAGAAAATCAAGTGACCTTTCCTGGATCATCAAAACTAACTTTCAGCTTGTGAACATGGTCAGGAAAAGTTCGGGAAAACCACGATTCGCCATAAAGAATCTCAGAACGACAAGGGAACACCTTACCGGTATTAACATTGCCGGGTTCGAAAGGGACATTTCATTTCAAAATTGTATCACTGCCCTTACACACGCATGGCACGGAGCCTCCATTCGTCATCAGAGAAGATATACCACCCCGGATGGGATTATTTCCATACGTATAGAATTGACCGGTCCCAGTGGTTTGAGCGCAACCAGAGTGGAACAGACAGTTATCAGAAGAAGTCTTAAGAAACTCCTGGTGGCTCATGAATTGAAAAAACTGGAAAAGATCTACAGATACGGTGGCGGGGAGCCTTATGCCAGAGCATTGATCCCCCTGCTGAAAAAGGAATGTGAAACCACTGGTATTAGTCAGGCGTATATCGCTGTTGTCGCATCAACAACATTCCAGGCTCAATTGAAGCTGGTTCTGGTAACGAATCAGCCTGACAGTAATACCCATGACACAAAAATCATCGATCTGGTTGGTTCTGCAAACGCCATGAAGGGACTCACTGTTGTATCCTTCAAGTCACCCTCCAATTTCAGGAATATCTGGGTTGATATTCTGGATATAACCATCGATCGAGAAGATTTTGCCGAGATGGAAGATGCTTACAGAGATCTTAGACTTGCCATTGAAGAAAATTTTGGACAGTTCAGAGATTTCGACAGAGGGATGAGACTTAACGATGTAAGGCAATTAAAAGAGATAAGATCCGAATTGAGCGAGATCCCCGATAACATTGTAACCGATTTTTATTACCATATTGAGGATTTTCTCAGGGCCAGTATTTCGATTGAAGAGCTTTCTCAGCATATCAGACTGGTTTACAATTCAATATCATCGTTTCTTGAGAGCCGGGGGACATCGGAGAATCCATCTTCAGTGGATGTAATGGCCGGTGAAAGAAAAGTTGCAACTCTGATCTGTTCAGTATGCGAAAGTGAAACCGTTGCTTTTCAGCATCTTCTTGGAGCTGTAAAGGATTACACAGTTACAGTAAGCATCATTGAATGGGCTGGAGTGTCAGCAATTATCTTCAGAATGCAGAAAAACGGAAAAGGTCTGAGTAATGAGGAGCTGGTCGATGTGATCGGAAAATTGAAAGCTCAGAATGAAATACAATTTTAAATCATTGATCACTTACCTTTCATCATGTATCCAGGTCTTCGTTCATGAGGATTGCGCCAGGTGCGAACCGCTTCCAGCATTACAGGCTCGCTGGCAATACTCCGCAAAAAAGCTTCCCAATGATCTTCACGCATGAGCGCGTAATCCCGGCTCAGGGGTAAAAAATATTGCTTGGCCACTTCGGGGCTGAGATACATCGCAACCTCGTACTGCAGGATACCAGCTGTTATCCGCCAGACCCTATCGCGGGGATAGTATTCCTCCGGTGCCCATGGCAGGGCATCAACTTCGAAGGTATAGGTTATCATTGAGGAGAGTGCTTTGTGGGCGATGATGAGTTCGTAGTCAACATCGGCTAAAGACACAATAGTCTTTGCAGCAAGTTCTTCATAAAATGCGTAGGGAGGGTCATGCAGCTCGGGGTTGTAGGATCTGCCTGTGTACAAGGAAAAGGCCATTAATGCTACAAAAGGCAGCACGAGCATTGCCTCCTGCCGCAATACCCTCTCTTCATGTCGGAAGTGAAGGATCTTTTGTACTCCGAAGCGTATGTATGGGATACAGAGCAGGGGAAAGATCAGCAGGGTTCCATAGTAGATCCTGTAAGAAAGGCCTGTGAGCGAAAACCTGAAGAAGGGGAATAATCCAGCCAGGCTAACGATTATCAAAATGTAATACTCCCTGCCAAGGCGCAGGAAACTGAATCTATGCTTGCTGAGCAGTAGAGCGACTGTTATAAGCGGCAAGGCGCTGGCAAGAAAGATTTCTACGATCCAGGGTCCTGAAAGCTTGAAAGCACCAAAGTCCTGTATGAACGATACGGGTACAAAAATTGGTCTGAGCGAGAAATTACTCGTGATTATTTCCAGATCATAAAATGAAAGAGCCAGGGGAAGTTTGTGGGAGAGGGCAAAAAGCGCTACGAAGGGCATGAGCAGGATAAGGAGCCGAAGTATATTTCTCCAATATTTTCGCAGCCGGGATGTGGCGGCACTGCCCGACTCACCCTTCTTTTCTGTCCATATATACTGGAACAGGTGCTTTGCCGAAGGGGCAAAATACAGCACTAGGAAGCATAGAGAGAGTACTGCGGTAAAGCGGTGAGTAAAAAAGGTCGCCAAAAAAAGCAGCAGTACTCCGAGTATTTTCGCAATCAAATCTCTTTTTGATATTTTCTGATGCGAAGAGGGAGGTTCCCACCTCTTCCAGATGCGGCTGGTACTGTATACTGAAGCCATGAAGAAAAAGAACAAAGCAAAGCCCAGCAGGTTCTTGGGGAACTGGGTAAAAAAGTAATTCAATGAGGGGCTCATTGCCGAGAGGGCACCTGCGATGAGGGCGGTAAAAAATGCAGTGCGCCTATCGACATTTGGCTTGGACTTGAGCAACGAGAAGCCCAAAGTGAACACCGATAAAACAAAGAGGGTTTTTATCAACACTGCGCTGAGTTTGTACGATGCGATATAATTCCCGGTGATGGAGTGCAAGGCTATAAGCGGCAGATAGACCAGCGAATACTCCGGGGAACGCATAGAGCCTGTATTGTGCAGTGACTGCATCTGGGCAAGATAATAATAGCCATCCCAACCGTTTGCGTATTCAGTACGGTTGAGCGCTTGAAGACCGCTGCCGATGAGAACCCCAGACAGAATCATCAGCAGGGCAATAGAAGCCAGCCATCTTGAAGCCCCGCGCATCAACCCGGATTCATCACAGGTACTTGTAGCGGAATCATGAGTCCGGGTTACAATACGAAGTCTTCAAAAAGCCCGCTGTCACTGGAAATTCGGCTGCTGTCGAATTGCAGTATATCATTGAACATGGTAACGCGGTCCATATCCTGAACCCGATCTGGCCGTTCTCCGGAATACGGATCATAGGAAGCTTGTGAGTAACGCCCTATTCTATGCAGCCTTCCAAATATCTTGACCGTGTTATCGTCAATGATCTGCCAGTTACCATCAGCGTACATGATTTCCGTATCACCATCTTGTTCTCTGTGCTTCCAGAGGATAAAACTGCCATTTGAGCGCAAAACAAGGGTTTGTGTATAGTCTTCCCATGTGGTGATGCGGCTGGCAAATACCTGTTTGTCAATGAAGGATTCAGCAGAGGTGTTGTGTGCCCATTCCAGAACTTCATGCTTTCGCGTTTCGCTTTCTCCCGAATCAAGCACAAACCATTCCTCTCCATTGAAGAATTGCAGCTCACTTATAACAACGTCTTTGTACATCGCGCCTTCGTGTATCTCGAGTATATCCATCACAAAACTGCGGCCCTCAAGCGGCGTGTTCAGTGTTATCACCAGCGGCTCCATGGTATCGGCAAGACGGTATACCGGTGCGCTTTCGCTTTCAGTTCCGAAGGAGATCACGGATGCCCGTTCATTCTGATCGTAATGTATCAAGGATCGGTGGTAGCCATTCCAGATTTTGATTTTTTCGATGTGCTGTAGTTGATTGAAAAAGAATGTCAGGCTTTCTCCTTCACCTGTACTTTCTTTATTGCCATCGTTCCAGCCGAATTCCGAGCGTGAGTCAAAGAGGAAATCAGGATGATAGGCCTCTATGGGCTCAAGACAGGAACTGGCCTGTACGCGTCCACTGACTTTTCTAATTGGCTGAACCTGCAAAGGAACTTCATTGCCTTCTTCGTTTATGACCAGAAGCGTTATTTCACTGATACCTACAGGCAAACTGCCGGCGTAACGGATTCCGTTTTCCAGGTACTCCATTGATTCAGTAGCATCGATCCGTACAAAGATGCTCTTCACCCAGGCGTTAATAGGAAAGGGCTCCTCAACAGCTCTGCGGATAGTGGATTCCATTCCGTTTATGTACAGTTGATAATACGTGATTTCTTCGTTACTGCTGCTGCCCGGCAGGACTTGTATGCTGATAGCACTAATAATTATCGGTTCCTCAAAGGAGAAGAAAAGCCCTTCGTCGGGGGCTGCACCAGGCATGGTGGCCCAGCAGGTATTAGGGTTATCGTCGAACACATTTTCGGGACCGAACTGGCTTTCGGGCATATCGACAGAGGTTGCGTAGCATAGTTCGAGAAACGCGCTGGGAGAATCCTCAAGCACGGCCTCTTCCATATTTTCTTCTTTCGCGATAACCTGTTCTTCGTTTACCTGTTCTTCGTTTATCTGCTCTTCATTCATCTGTTCTGCGTTCATCTGAGGATCTGAGGCTTCCTCTTCGTTGCAGGACAGAGTGATTATCAGAACTGCGAGAACAAACAGAACCAATACTGATTTTTTCATCGTTACCTCCCCAGGGGCCATAAATAGTGATTATGAACATAAACTAATGCTAATTTCTCCAGTTGCCTGTCGAAATGCTGGTAATCATTGCCGTACCAGTCACCCCACCATCTCCAGCCAGGCATCTTGAATAAAAGAACCATATGAATCTGATAAATATTCCATAATACCTGCCATGAGCTTTTCAATAAATTCTGTCACATCGTAATCCTGTACACACACAATGATACAGCAGGGCACAAGGTTCCGTCAATTTCATATCAATCAATAACAGAAGCGGATGGCAATCACTTGATTTTTGTATCAGGACACACCTCATTGACCGGTTCCACTGCTAAGCAATACGATACCGAACGGATTGTGATCATCCATCAACTCATTATGAAGTAAAGGGGTCATACTGATGAGGAATAATGCATTGATTACGAGTCGGTGGAACAGCTATGCATCACCTGGAGTCATTTTGCAGATGTTCGTTCTTGTTGCAGCGACGTCGTTCGCTACTGCGGATTCGGGAAATCTGTTGGTGAGTCTCTATTCCGGAGATTATGAAATAGTTCAGTGTCTCGATGGTCAGAGAATAGAGACGGAAGAAACACCTCTGGTAAACCACTTGGTGACGGGATATATTTTATAGTTATCACGGCTGGTGATCATCAGGTTGTTCAGGGAATTGTTCTGCTGAGGTAAGTTTACTATACTAAGAATTAAAGACACTCCCGGAGTGAATTGCCCAAGAGAGAAAATGCTCAATAATTAGCATAACATACAATTCAGAAATTAAGTAATATATGAATATAAGGCAGGTTCTCTAATTGCATAGATTACATTCAGCTATCTTTATCTGTAGTATTTCAGGACTCATCCTGCTGGCCGGTTGCAGAAATCAGAAAAAGCTTTATCCCGATTCATTGGATGTTACCATTTACTCCGGTGTTAATCCCTGGAGGATCTGTCACCTTCCAGCTGGTGACTATGTGTACATTTCGAACGAACAGAGTAACGATATTTCTGTTGTAAGAACATCAGACAACTCGGTTGTTGAATCAGTATTTGTAGGAGATTGCCCCAAGGGTATCTGCTCTCTTCCATCAGGTGAATATGTTTATGTCGCATGTATTAATGAGGATAAGGTAAAAGTTATCAATACTCTTGACAACAGTGTTGTGGATTCAGTAAGTGTGGGAGACGGTCCCGTTGAACTCTGTACCATTCCTTCTGGTAAATACGTTTACGTGACCAACTGGTACGGTGCAAGTGTATCAGTGATACGAACTTCGGATAACAAGGTTGTGGAAACCATTCACTTGGATGATGGTGCAAATGGAATATGCTCCCTGCCTTCGGGAGACTATTTGTATGCAGCCTGCAGGGGAGGAGACACTGGAGGCAGCGTTTTTGTGATTGAAACTGTCAGTAACTCCGTGGTGGATACGGTAAATGCCGGACTTGGACCTTTCAGTCTATGTGCCCATCCATCAGGGGAATACATATACGTAACAAACAGATTCAGCAACAATGTATACTCAATAAATACATCGGACAACTCCATTGCTGATACAATCAATACAGGTATCAGCCCAGATGCAATATCTATTCTTACCGGAGGAGATTTCCTGTACATAGTAAACAGTGAAAGCAATGATGTATATGTAGTACGAACCTCCGACAATGCTGTAGTTGATATTTTGACTGTTGGTGCTAATCCCAGGGGGATATCCATTCTACCGACAGGACAATCGGTTTATATTGTTCACCGTTCTGATGATAGTATATGGGTACTGAAGTGAATCAATCAGAACAGGTAAATGAGCTTGACCGGATTCATCTTCACTTTTCCGGGAAGCAAATTAGGAGAAGCATGACTGGTACATTATGGTTTCGATTAGTAATAGTAGTTACCGTACTTATTTTCATGGGCTGCTTTTCAGAAAAACAGGAAAAACCTGATATCTTTTTAATTATTATTGATACATTGCGTGCAGATCATCTGGGATGCTACGGTTATGAGCGTAGCACATCCCCGATTCTGGACAGCCTCGCAGCCTCGGGAACACTGTTTTCAAGGTGTCAAGCTCAGGCTCCCTGGACGCTGCCCGCACATGCATCCATCTGGACGGGTCTTTCGGTTAAATCACATATGACAGGAATAAGAAACATGGTTGTGTACGGTCTTGACAGTGAAATAGATAATATTGCAACCTTACTAAAAGATGTGGATTACGTTACACTGGGTTTCGTTAACGTAATTCTGATCAGCCATTCTTTCGGATTTGCCAACGGATTTGATCACTATTCCTCAACAGACCAAGGGCACGGCAGAGCTGCTGCAACTGTCGATGAAGTTCTTGAGTGGTTCTCGGAGAACCGGGGAAACCCCAGGCCAAAACTTACTGTAATTCATTTGTTTGACGTGCACTCACCCTACGATCCTCCTGCACCATTTGATACGAAGTTCGATCCATTGGGAACACAGGGAGTTACAGAATTCGTAACAGACTCCCTTGGGATACTGATGAATCCTGAAGCGACTGATCACCTTATGGACATGTATGACAGTGAAATCTCCTGGGTGGATAACCAGCTGGGCAGATTATTCAGCGAATTGAGAAGGTCAGGCATCGCGGACAATGCATACATCGTAGTTACTTCGGATCATGGAGAAGAGTTTTTCGAACACGGAAGCTGGTCACATGGACATTCTCTGTACCAGGAAATACTTCACGTTCCACTGATTGTATCGGGACCGGGAATCTCGCTGGGAGTTATCGATTCAACCCCGTGCGGCCAATTCGATATTCTGCCTGTTATCGCAGGATTCGCCGGAGTTCCGATACCTGACCACGTGGAGGGGATTGATCTGTTCAACCAGGTCTCGCCAGATCGTGTTATCCCATCCAGCGGAGTTATCCCAGGGCACAGCACTACCCAGGACCCCAGAGAATTTGAGTCGATGTGTTCTATTCTTAACGGCTTTGATAAGGGCATACTTAATTATTTCACTATGGATGAACAGCTTTTCAACCTTAGGTTGGATCCCGGAGAACACGATCCATATCCATTGGATTCCCTTCATCGTTTTGAGTTAGATAATTACTGGTCTACTCCGCCTGTTGGCCATCCCCATGTGGTTAGAGGAACAGCGGTGGAAATCGATCTAAATGATCTTGGCTACCTGTAAAAATATCTCCCGGGGCCGGAACACTATCGAGATCGCTCTCAAGGCCGCGGAAACCGGGCATCTTGTTGTCTACACTGCACACACTGGACGCTCCCAGATCGATCCAGCGAATCATCAGTGTTTTTGAACTCAGCGAACAGAAAATACTGAGAGAGCGCCTTGCATCAACGATCCAGTCGATCATTTCTCAACGCCTGTTGCGTCGGGCTGACAAGAAGGGCCGTATTTCCGTTTTTGAAATTATGCGAGCTACACTGACTATTAAGACCTGTATCAAGGATGAAAAGAAGACCGCCGCTATCAGGGATCTAATAGCCAGTGGACGAGATCAGTATGGCATGCAAACCTTCGATCAGCATCTGATGGATCTTTACAACGGTAAGGTCATCGATCTGGCTACGGCCAAATCAGCCGCCTCCAGTGCCGACGATTTTGAACGAGATATCCAGTTCGTATAAGAAGCGGTTTCAGTCACTGAAGAGTTCGTTTATCTCTCCGCTTTCAAGATTGTATTCCAGATACAAAGAGCCAAGTCCCTCAATGTATTCGGAATACAGTCTGTCGATCCATGTGATAAGAAAACTGTCATCGTTGGATTGAATACTGATCACGCTTACCTGCCCGAATGTAAAGGGTGATCCGTTATACATGCAAGGTTGCCAGGAATAGATCAGTTCCCAGTTATAACCAGCGTCATCGGAAGTGCCGTTGAACAACTCGATTGTGCCCTGATCTCCATTATTGAAGAGCCTCAGGTACAGAAGTTCTGTAACCCCTCTGAAGTAAGCCCGATCAATAATCTCAATTCCCGAAGGGTCCTCGGGAAAACGTATCTCAATAGCTCCTGCAGCTGAAACAACACAAATAACACTGAGAATCAATAATCTCATAATTTTCATCTACCTCCCGGAATTTGTCAGCTTCCATTGAAACAGTCATCAGCTATTCTCCAGGTACCTTCCTGAATAATGCAGATCACCGAACTTCAGATATTTTTCCACCTGGACTTATAATACTACCTGCTATTCTGCCCGGTCAATTCCACGGATGGCTGATAACTGCAATAAATAGCGCCGCAGGGTACTAGTTCTTCAGAGGTTTGAACCACCGATTACGAGAGTACTACAACTGCTGCGGGATTATCTGAAACTCATGAGTGACCCCCCCTTTTTTTTTTAAGCACTTCAATGTACATTCAAGTGTTTGATCATACGAGGCGGGAAAACACTAGTTACTTGTCTGTGCGGGAGGTGCTCCGGGTAACCGTTATTCCTGCCGCGAATTGGCTTGATCACGTAAAATAAAAAAAATACGGAAAGAAGTAGGAAGAATGATTTCACATTTCGAGATCTGACCCCGTTATTTTGAAAGAGATAGAATGAAAATAAAAATAAAAGCCTTACATTTTATGAGACATATTTCCAAACTGTTTGTGATTCATCCTTTTACTACAATTCTTTGTCTGTTAGCCATAAGTTATTTTGGTGCCACTATTCTTATTATGATTTTTGAAAAGGTACAATTAACCCAAGCAGCTACATTAATTATGCCTGCTTTTTTGGGCGAGTTGGGAAATGTGGAAACTAATTCATTTATAACGAAGATTAGTATTTTAACAGCTTTATTAATTAGTGTTGCCTTTCTGGCAGTTATTACAGCAAAAATTACAACTATATTTATTGAATTCTGTTTAAAAGGAGGGAGTATTTTGAAAAAAGTCAGGTTTTCGAATCACATTATCATTTGCGGCTGGAATTTCCAGGGAGAAAAAATTGTGAACGACTTATTGAATAATGGTTCTATGCGGCATAGGGAAGTCGTTGTTTTAGCTAATTCTAGCAAACGTCCGAGTAAAAATGAGCATGCGGACTTTGTAATGGGTGATCCCACACAAGATGAAGCTCTTATCCGGGCGGGCGTGAAGAATGCGGACAGTGTAATTGTTCTTACTGACCTTACAAAACAGGCAAATGAGGCCGATGCCGAGGCATTAATGATCGTACTGGCGGTGGAATCCATCAACCAGAATGTGCACACTAGTATCTACTTGCATAAGTCAGCGTAACATCTTTTAAGGGTAACCTGGTGTACCTTTTCTTTTTTCCACTCAAATGGACTGCAGTCTTCGCAATAGACTTTGTTGAACTTATCTATTGCATCCCTGACCTGTCTTGGAGATGTGTAACTGCCGTTTCGTAACACTCTTACGGTAAGAATACTGAACCATATCTCTATCTGATTCAGCCAGCTTCCGTTGGTGGGCGTATAATGGAAGTGAACATTCGGATGGCGAGATAACCATGTACCCCGCTTCTTCTTGTGAGTACTCAGATTATCAAGAATAACATGGATCTCCTGATCCTCAGGGTATTGTGATACGACCTTGTTCATGAAATCCAGGAACTCCTGTCGCCGCCTTCGCTTGTAGTGGCCTGTGGTTATCATTCCAGTTGCAACTTCGAGAGCTCCGAACAATGTAGTTGTTCCATGCCTCTTATACCTGTCACTGAATCCGGTATATGTTTTGCCATCATTTAAGCGGAGATAACCCTGCGCCCTCTCAAGTGCTTGTATAGAGGGTTTTTCATCAACACTGATAACTATCGCGTTTTCGGGGGGAGCAAGATAGAGACCTACGATATCAGCAGCTTTCTCGGCAAATTGCGGATCTGTGCTTATGCACCAGCTTCTTCTTCGCTGAAGATGAATTCCATGCTTGCGAAATACCCTCCAGATATGATGATCGGATACATCCCCAAGCTCCTTAACAAGTAACCTTGCTGTCCACACGGTCTCCCCGTGAGGCACGGGTTCGTCAAGCTTAGACAGTATCCTCAATTCAGTGTCCTTGTCATACTGCGGTGGTTTACCGGATCTGGGCGCATCAAATAATCCCTTCATCCCATCCTCTGAGAAGCGTACTCTCCACTTGCTTACTGTCCCAGGCCTTGTGTTAAGTTTTCGGGCAATGTCATTGGTCCCAAGACCTTCTGCAGCAAGAAGAATGATACGACTCCTCAATACCAGCCGTTGTTCGGCTGTTGTTGACCTGACGTTCTTTTCAAGAATTACTCGATCCTCATCGGTCAGATGAATTGTAACCGAAGTGTAAGCCATGCTTCCTCCTTGATGGGTATATAACAGACCCATCAAATATATCACATAGCATTAACTTATGCAACTAGGTACTAGCGTACAAATAGTTAATTCTTTCAACCAAAGGCATATGGAGCGCGCACATGCTGATGAAATTATCTGCCTTGATCAGATGGGGGGGAATCTTGTAACCGCTTCGGCAATCAATCATGGCATTTCACGCGTTATAACTGAATTATTGACTTTTAACTCGGGAAGTGAATTCTACAGATACGATGGATATCTTTCCGATAGGGTTGTTGGGAAGGAGTTTTCTGAAGTTGTTAAAATGCTCATACAACAATATATCATAGTTGTAGGGTTTGAAACGGATAATTCTGAAAAGATAAGACAAGATTTATCTACAGATATTTTGCATATTGCAGAAAACGGAAAAAGATTAATTGTTGTCAATCCCCAGAATTCTTATAAGATTCGCCAGGGTGATGCATTATTTCTGATCGCTGAATCTGAGCCGACAGAGCTTTAATATGTAATACCAGGATAATTGTGATCTTATTGATGGTAATAGCAAAGTGCAAAGATGTGGAATGATGTATTGGAAAATCATGTATTTTGGAGTTTCCTTATCTTCATCAAACATACTAACAAATATTCGCATCCCCTTTACAGGAAGTGTTCTATCTCGATAATTCGGATTTTCATAGTCTTTATTGAAAACATTGTTGTTGACTTTGGATTAGTGTTGTTCTATAAATAAATGGTATTGTTGTGGAATAGAATGAATCCGGTTAAGTGTGAATCCGATATCCTCTCTATTCATACAATCATCAAAAAATATGCTTCTTCCGGATTTTATAATGAACCGGGAGGAAAAGTATGTACTCTGAAATTCTTGTTCTTACTGTCATCTTAGGTACTGGAATTGAATAACTCATCGGAAACCTATTGCTTTTTGTCTCCTCTTGTTATATTTTTCATTCATGATAAAAAAAGAGATAGTGGATGAAATCAGAATCAAGTACGATGTTCTACGGATTGAGCTTGATGAACGTGGCCGCCGGATGTGGGCGGCGACCGAAGCAAAATCTTTAGGGCATGGTGGTGTGGTTGCTGTTGCTACCGCAACAGGTCTTGCAGAGAGTACCATAAGACTCGGTAGACATGAGATATCAAATCAGCAGGATGGAGAAGTTCGCAGAATCCGAAAAAAAGGTGGCGGTAGAAAACCACTTGAGGAAAAAGATAACGAACTTCTCAGATTATTGGATGCATTGGTTGAACCTGTATCAAGAGGAGATCCAATGTCTCCGCTGAGATGGACATGCAAAAGCACGAGACGCCTCGCTGAAGAACTAACTGCCCAGGGGCATCCTTGCAGTCATACCAAAGTAGGAAGGCTGCTTGCTGATTTAAATTACAGTCTTCAAAGTACTCGCAAGAGGATGGAAGGAAAGTCCCATCCGGATCGTGATGCTCAATTCAAATTCATAAATAGTAAAGTTGTCGATTTTCAGAATCAAGGACAACCAGTTATTTCAGTGGACACAAAAAAGAAAGAACTGATAGGACGCTTTGCCAATAGTGGGCGTGAGTACCAGCCGAAAGGCAAGCCGGTAGAGGTCGAAACATACGATTTTCCCAGTATGGCCGATGGAAAAGGTATC
>JAUVLV010000034.1 GCA_030600545.1 Candidatus Aegiribacteria sp.
GATTCATCATTCACATGACCTGAAACCAGTACACACATTAATATGCCATCTTCATCTGTGATGATTCTATTATGCCAGGAAACCGGTTTATCTATTCCCTGACCTGAGAGTACCGGGTAATCCTGCTGGAAAACGGATTTGTCAGGTTCGTTGAGGTTATCACGAAATTCATCGGCAGCCTGATCTCTGTACGAATCTGGAATGAAATCATTGAACCAGTTCGAACCTGCAATCTCTTCCTCTGAACTTCCCAGAGTCTTACTTCCGTGACTGTTTATAAGAATGATTGTCCCGGTGCGGCTTATGATTAGAACAACTTCATCAGAATCCCGTAGAATGTCTTCAGCTGATACGTACGATAGAACAGAATCAGTATTACTCATAAATTGTTTTCCGTAAAGAGGGTGAAAATTGTAAAAACAATCAAGTCAATAAGGTTCTTTCAATATAATATATTTCAAAACTGAAGATTTAGTTTCTCAGTAATGCAGTCACACTCGGGAATGAAAAGAGTATTGTCATGAAAATATCTGCTACAATCGTTTTTATACTGGTTTCAATTTCCATCGGCTGTACCGGATATGCGGTATATGCTGAGAAAGTATGGTACGGGATGAATTTCGATTATCCGCCCGAATCTGACATAAGGTTCTCTGTGTCCGATCTTGAGGATCACAGAGTGTTTACAATGGAATTTTTTGATAGCGACATGATGATCTGGATTCCAACTGTCGGGATGAACGAATGCGGTCTCTTCTCATCCCTTCAGTATCAGTGTCCCATGATCGAAGGCATAGCTCAGCAGTCAGAAGGGGAGCTTTTTATCTATCAGCTTTTCAATACCGCCATCAATGACTGTGTATCAGTCAATGAAGTGGAATGTATCATCGATTCGGTGGAGCTTATTAACCTTTACGACCTGACACTGCACACTCTGATCGCAGATTCATTTGGAAACGCGCTTATCGCTGAGGCGGAAAATGGAGAGAATTTTATCACTGGAATAAACGGTGACTGGATTGTAATGACAAATTTCAAGATCGCTGACTTTATAAATACTCCGCCGGAGGAAATCGTCGGAGTTGGAGATGAAAGATACAGGAGAGCCCTTGCTTATATTGAGGAGAATCACAGCTCATTCGGTCTGCCTGAAGCAATCGGAACTCTAAAAGCCGCTGTTAATACCGATCCTGTATGGTGTACCAAAGCATCCATGATATTCGATCCTCTGAAAAAATATGTGTACATCGTAATAGACGGTGATTTCCAGAGAATATGGGGAGTATCCATTGATGAACAGACCATTATGACCTGGTCCGGTCTCCAAAAGAACAGGTCTGCTCACATACAGGGAAACGGAATAACTGTTGCCGAGATGAGAACATGGGAATAGGAATTGGTTTATTGTAATGTTCGAATAATGAATTTGCAATTAACTATACTAATATAACATTCCCAATGCTTCTCTTTTGAACCTTCCCGGTCGGGCAAGTAATCCAAGAGGAAATGGATCCTCCCGATTTTTGTTACTCTCGCTTGCCCATTCCTCTGCGAGTTCTTTTAATTCCTGCGCTGTTATTAGAACAATGTTACGTCCAATGTTCATAGAGGCATATCTAACAGAAACTGCTTCAGATATATTTGTAAATGCTGGAGCAACAACGAGAAATATTGGTACATGCTTATTTGCATTTTCCATGTAAGAGTGGAACTGCTTCAAGTGAGAACTTAAATCAACTTCACCAGGAGTTTCCTTGCTTTTGTTATCCCACATGATATACATGTCCTTAAAGCTTAGAAGCCCATCAGGTTTGTTTGTTCCAGGTTGGTTTAGAGGTGAATGGTTAAGATATTTCTCGAACAGATAATCTGTTGCTTTTTCAAATTTTGATTCAATTTCAATATCTTTATCTATAACGCTCTCTGCTCTTAAATGCTGTCTATCTCTGTAAGCCAAAGCAGTATAAACATCGTACCAGATTTTTCTTTCATCTTCAATATCTTCAACATTCCTAATTTGCATAGAATCATAATATTCAATAATTCGGCTGATCCGCTGCTCCTTTGTTCCACTTACTGCGAGTCCTATTTCAGCGCACCAGTCATGCAAATCATCCGTGCTGAAGAATTGGAGAGTTTTGCATGGTGCTACTCTATCTACAATTTTTTCCTTGAGAAGGGAAACACTATCAGATGGCCTGAAATCTGCGTTTACAGATTTTAAGATACTCTGAAGAACAGCTTTCGTTCTAAAAAACTTGTATGCAATCATGATTGTATAGCCATCAATCCTCATTTCCTTCTTAAAGAGCTTTTTCATAACCTCTGCAAGCTCCTCTGGAATTAGATCAAAATAGCATCCCCTGTCGTCTCTTATCTGGAATAATAGCCCAAGTCTCTGCAGAATATTTCGCGAATCTCTTACTTCAGATCGACTATGAAGCTCATTATTAGCCTTAGGATACTTACCAAGCTTTGCTTCAAGTATGCGGTGTTGCCCTGTAGTAACACCCAATCTGGTTCTCAGCCTTCTAAGGAGATTTGCTTCATCTGGAGATTTAGTATTTCGATGTTCCCAAGCTACACCAAGAATAAAGTTATACAGTCCAAGATTCTTAAACATTTCACTGCTCTTACTTCCTGCAAGATCAGCAAGGTCTACTTCATTTGACCTATCAATTATACTTTGTTCCATTGAGACAACTTTTTCTTCAAGTTCATCGCATGGTATTCCGAAACCAAGCTGTTCAGTCAAGATATCCATTAGTATCAGCTTCGATAAAACTCTTGTACAAAGGTTATCAGAAGAGAAGAACGCTTTCTCAATACTATCTGCTACAGTTTTTTCATGGAGGTATTGTGGTTTAACAGCAAGCAAAGCATCCCGGAGTTCATCCTCTTTAAGATTTCGACAATCGATTACATGAGCGCTGGCAATACGCTTAAGAACCGTTGCCGGGTATACATTTTTGACTGCTTCATCAAACCTCATTTTACCTCCAAACAGAAAGCGAATTTTCCTTTCTCTTAAGATATAACTGATAAAGGTTATCGTAAATACCATCAAATATGCTGATATTTCGTATATCAAAATATAGTACTACTTCAACTGATTTCACTCACCGATAATTTTCTTGGCAAGAATATCTACCTGGAATAGTGAAATCGAGTTTGAAGAAAATCGATACGATCATTTCGAACCAGGTACACGATGCATCATTTCAGATCTTTATTGTGCCTGAAAATCAGAATCAGCCCACAGGAATGGCGAACAGGGCTATGGCCAGCAGGATCAGAGCAAGAAAGATCATGCAGGATTTTATTCTCATTTCCTTGCTGTACTCTTCACCCAGATATCGGGATGTTTCGAAACCCTGAACACATATCAGTGTGCCTCCCAGTATAGCCAGCATATGCAGTATGCTGTGACCGGGATATGCGGGGAGTTCAATTCCGGGTCCGGAAGAAAGAGAGATGTCGTGCAGTCCGAAACCCACGATCATTATAGCTATGATCGCCATAGTTACCCAGATCGCCCAGTCTTCAAGCTTCTGCAATACCTCAAGCCCCTTAGCAAAGCCTACAATGCATATCAGAAGAATTATTCCGGTAGTCAGGAATCTTTCGTTGAGTTGAGTCGCCAGCCCCAGGCCGTTCATGAGAAAAGAACTGAGTATCCGAAGATAAAGGCATACGGAGATAACATATGCGGGAACCAATGCGATATCTGATATACGGTCAAGATAGAGTGTGATTTTTAGCGCTTTTCTGGCATCAAGCACAGGTTCAGCATTGGCAATGTTGAACCTGATCATCCATCCAATGGAGTACGCAAGTGCGCAAATGGCAACCATGGCGAATAATGAAAATTTACCTGTAGCGCCCGCAAGTATCGGGACAATAACCAGAAAGCCACTGCCGAAGATGGAAGCCAGTGGAGTGGCAGTAGCTTTGAATAGTTTTGCTCTGCTCATGCTATCTCCCGGATCAGTACTGGCCCATTTTATTAAGTCTGCGGGCCTTTTTCTCTATGACCTTGAAAATGGACAGACCCAGCACAAGGTAGACTATGCTGTTCGCGGCAACGAATAGATACCACCATAATGGATAGGTGGCCCCCGAAACAGCATTGTTTCTTATTACCGCAGCCCCGGCAATAAAGGGAAGAAAGGAATAAGGAGTGACAGGATAAGTGGGTAGCAGCATCAATCCGATAAGCCCGAATGAGAGAATTCCGTTAACCGCTCCGATGCGCTTGTGAATAAGGCTTATACCCCCCAGCATGAAACTGATACCAACCAGGGAGAGAGTTGATAGAAGTACCATTCCATAAAGGAATGGAAGGTTAATGCTCATCCACCTTCCTGTAGTGAACATGGATAGATATAACATCGCTGTTATGAAGATGAGATTGAATACGATATTCGCAACAGCTCTGCCGAAGAATATCTTCTCCGCCCCCATGGGTGAAAGGTAGAGCTGCTCGAGAGTTCCTCTCTGAGATTCGCTTAAAACCTCTGTTCCCGTATTCTGAAGAGCGAGCATGGCGCTTACCCACAGTATGTAACCGACCAGCATGCTGTCAAGAGAATCGCCGCTGATACCTGTGCCGCCTATAGATTTAACACCCCAGAACAATCCCATGAAGATAAGAAACATCGCCACAAGCATGGCTACGGTGTTGAAGAAATACCTCCGAAGACTCCAGTACATCATTTTTGCTTCCGCTGTAAGGAGATTGATCATTTTCATTGTGTCTTCTCCCTGATGACCTCCAGGAATATCTCTTCAAGGTCGTTCTCTTCCGTTCTGAAATCCTTCAGCTTCACTCCTGCTTTTTTTAATACATCCACCAGAGGAAAAATCTGATTCGCGTTTTCAAGGTTAATGCTGACAGTATTACCATCACAGGAGACATTGCCAATTGAATCAAGGGAATCGAGTATTTGTATCGATGGTTCCTTTTCAAGCGTAATTCTGAATAACTTCCTCGCGAATTTCTCCTTCAGCGACTCAAGAGTCTCATGGGAGATTATCTCTCCATTTCTGATAATGAGAATTCTGTTGCAGGTGGATTCCACAAAATCCATATTGTGGGATGTTATAAGAATTGTCTTTTTCTCTTTTTTTACTACTTCGGTGAGCCAGTTCCTGATAGTGCGGCTTATTTCCACATCAAGACCGAGTGTGGGTTCATCAAGCAGAAGAATTGAAGGGTCATGAATGAATGCGCATGCCATTGCTGATTTCTGCTTCATGCCCGCGGAGAATTCCCGAACCTCTTTGTCGGCATCATCGATGAGACCAAGGTTTTCGAGGAGATAATCCGCACGGTCTTTTACTTCTTTGAATGCTATCCCCCTTATCCCGGCGAAGTACGCAAGATTTTCCCGGGGAGAGAGATACCAGTAAATGTTCCTCGCTCCTTCAAGTATTGCACCTACATCTGCTATTATCCGCTTTCTTTCCTTTTGAATATTCATTCCATTGACAAGGATTTCTCCCGAATCGAATTCGATAAGCCCCAATATGGATTTCATCGTAGTTGTCTTGCCTGAACCGTTCGGACCCAGTATTCCGAGGATTTCCCCCTGCTGTACTTCAAACGAGATGTCATTCACCGCAGTGATGTCTTTGTAGGTTTTCAGCAGATTCGAAACTTGAATACAGCTGTCAGACAATTGCACCTCCTGGAGAAAAGATTATTAATGGCAAATATAATACCGCTTTTTTATTAATCGGTAACACTGTTCTGAAGCATAGTCGATTGTATATTTCCTGCTGCAGTCGCATCAAGTAACGACAATAACGATGTAGACCTGGCACTGTCAAAGCTCTGAGAAAGTCAATCCAGCAGGTTACGGGGCTGCGCCATCTGGTATCGACTTCGTTTAAACATTATTGTATATGGTGTTAATAGGTATGCAGCAACTTCATCCGAATTGTGAGGTTTATGTACCGGAAAAGAAGCGGATACAGGATTGCAGCTGGATTGATTCCTGCAGTTATAACGGTATTTTTAACCTTTACCTCGTGTATCGACGATCCTTCTACCCACCCGGAGATCAGCGATTATCAGTCATATCTCGATTTGGTGTGGGATCTTTACGATCAGAAGTATGTTGGGTTCGATGAAACGGATGTTGACTGGGACGCCCTGCACGATGAGTACAGCCATCGTGCTGAAAATGTGGATTCTACTGATGAATTGCAGGATCTCATAATTGAAATGGTGGGAGAACTCAAAGACCGGAACGCTTATTTGTATTTGATAGATCCGAAAGATACAATTTTCACATACCTCCCTGATATTGAAGTGAACTACGTTGATTCGGTAATGAGGAAACTGCTTGAACCCTGGGATTTCCATTGGAATTCTTCAATGGGTACGATGTGGGGACACTGTGTAATCGATACAATACCCTACTTCGCTATAAGGCACTTCGATTATTTCTTTACTTTCCAGTGCTTCAGAGACGAAATGCTAAATCATATCGATGCACCGGGTATGATAATCGACATAAGAATGAGTGATGGTGAATCACTGGTTCCTGCGGAACAGATTACCGGCATCTTCACTGACCAGTATGGAATAGTATTCTTCACTCAGCACAGAACAGGTCCTGAACATAATGACCTTTCACCGCTCTCTACTCATGACATATGCCCCCGACCATGGGCCTATACGAAACCTATTGTACTTCTTGCGGGAGAGCAGAATATCGGGGCAGCGGAAGCCTTTGCTTCTTTAATGGAACAGATGCCTCACGTTACCATCATCGGTGATACCACCGGCGGAGGCGGAAACATCTCCGGATATTTCAATCAGATATACTGGCCCCTGTGGGAGGACCTCAGTATTACCTGCCCATTCGCCAGAGTATTAACTGCTGATACAATATCAATAGAAAGAAACGGCATACTGCCTGACATTTATGTTCAGACAACCACGGCGGATTTTCTTGCCGGGCATGATCCTGTCCTTGAATACGCGATTGAATGGATTGCGGAGGAAACGGTTCCCTGATTCGCCTTGAGCATCCAGCCCGGATTCATCACAAATACTCTACTACAACACCGTATACAGCAGCGTCTACTTCGTTATACTCATGCATCCGGACTAGCACGATTTTCATTCAGGCACTATTATACATGCTGCTGATTAGAATGTAGCAACTCTATCCTAATTGTGAGGCATATGTACCGGAAAAGAAGCGGATTCAGGATTGCAGATGGATTGATTCCTGCAGTTATAACGGTATTTTTAACCTTTACCTCCTGTATCGACGATCCTCCCACACACGCTGAGATCAACGATTATCAGTCATATCTCGATATGGTGTGGGAGCTTTACGATCAGAAGTACGTTGGATTCGACGAAAAGGATGTTGACTGGGACGCCCTGCGCGATGAGTACAGCCAGCTTGCGGAAAATGTCAGTTCATACGAAGAACTGCAGGCTCTCATAACCGAAATGGTGGGTGAGCTTGAGGATAAGAATGCCTGGTTCCATAGAGATAGTCTGGGAATCGTTCCAATATACTCACCTGATATCGAAGTTAATTACGATTATTTCCTACTGATGGAACTGCTAGAGCCCTGGGAATTCCAATGGTACGATGCAAATTGGGGCTTATGCGTTATCGATACAATACCCTACTTTGCAATAAAACGGTTTCATTATTTCTTTACTTTCATGCACTTCAGCGATGAAGTGGTGAAATATCTCGACGCTCCGGGAATGATAATTGATATCAGGATGAGTGATGATATATCGCTGGTTCCCGCGGAACAGATACCGAGTCTTTTCGCTGATCATCAAAGGACATCATTCTTTACGCAGTATAGAACAGGTCCCGAGCACGATGATCTGTCACCGCTCGTTATTCATGAAACAACTCCCGTTGCATGGGCCTACACGAAAACTATCGTGCTTCTCGTGGGGGAACAGAACATAGGGGCAGCGGAAGCTTTCGCTTCAGTAATGGGGCAGATGCCTCACGTTACCATCATCGGCGATACCACCGGCGGAGGCGGAAACACTCCCTGCTATTTCAATCAGATATACTGGCCCCTGTGGGAGGACCTCAGTATTACATGTCCATTCGCCAGAATATTCACTGCTGATACAATATCAATAGAAGGAAACGGTATACTGCCTGATATTTACATTCAGACAACCCCTGCGGATTTTCTTGCCGGTCATGATCCGGTGCTTGAGTACGCGATTGAATGGATTGCGGAGAAAACAGCTCCTTAATCAGAAGTAAGAACTATCAGGTAATCGCCAAAAGAGGGTGAAATAATGTCCCTCGGAAATCCATCGATATTGATAACGGAAACCACTTCCGGTTCCATATGGGATATGGTGAATCCGAATACCGTTATTACAGTGTTTCCCGAGTTGGTTTTGCTCATCACGAAGAGATGTCCGGCATAGCCTGAATTGCCGTTGAAGCACATGTCCGTCGGATGTCCTTCAACATATATTGGCGCGCCATTGTGAGGCACAACGTACCCCTGAACAAAAAAGACGTAACCATTTTCACTGGTCCACTCGGGGCAGCTCACTATATAGATCGAATCCTGGTTCATTGGAATGACACATGAACAGGGAGCGCGGGTTTGAATTGACAGAAGTTTTGCAGATTCTGAAATGTTAAGCCATATGCCGTACATTGATCCGAGATCGTTCGAGCAGACCGCTACTACATGACGTCCGCCCGTCTGATGAATCATTATATCGGCAAGAGGATAATTGGTGTTGGCGGTAAACCCGGTATGGTTATTGCTGGTCCATATCTCACCTATGCAATTCTCTACGGTATCGATGAAGTAAAGTCTGCCCTGGGTTGAAGACGCACAGATCGCGCCGGGTTTCGACCCGGGCGTGAACTGATCCTCAACAGAATTGGTGGAAAGATTGACCTCGATAATCTGAGACCCGGGACCAATGACGTAAAGATTTCCATTATAGGCAATTGCCGCATCACTGTAACCTGTTCCGGAGCTTCCTCCAATGCTGTATGAAGTGTCAACTGTCATTTCCTCTGAGTTTATTCTTGATAAGGTTCCATCGGCGCTGAGCAGAATAAGCCTGTTCAATCCGTCGGGAATAAGCGTACGCCCCTGAGTAAGCCCCCCCATGGTTCTTTCAACCTGGAAATCGGAGGTGTTGATGAATGTAATTCGTGACTGGTCATTGCTCTGGTACTCCATTACCTCATGACACCCGACGACTGCCATCATCAGCATCATAAAGGGAATATAGACGAACTTCATTGATGATTCCTCCAAATTACCTAAAAGTAAATATCAAGACTAAGCAGAAAATGCCTTGCAGGTGAATATGCCCCGGGATTATTCATAATACCTCCGGGCTCTCCTGTACTCTGATAGTAAGCTACATCGTATATCCTATCCAGGTTGCTTCTGTTGAACATGTTGTAGATTGTGATACTGGCCCTGAACTCGAGGGGGTTTACCCAGATACGGCGTGAAAGTTTTACATCTGTCTGCATAGTCCGGGGGTATCGTTCAGTGTTAACCCTGGGGATCACAGATGCCCCCGAGGGTGTAGAGTACGGAAAACCGCTTCCGTAGGTATAGTCAACAGCCAGCTCGATACCCTCAATGGGGTAGATACCGAAAACTCGCGGTCCGCTTCCTCTGGGAAGCGCGTAATTAAAGTGTGCGGAAGCAACATGCCGCTGGTCCCAGTCAAGGTAGTTGTCCTCCGAAGGAGGAATGGTATCACCCTGTGCAGAATATTCGTACTGTGAAGTTGCCGATGAGTATTTTCCCTTTGCAATCGAGTAGGTGTAGTTGATGCTTCCTGATAGATAATCCCCCGGAAGTCTCAGGAAAGTAATCTCCATTCCGCGGACTGAACCGTGGCTTTCATCGTTGTTGTACTGGAAGTAACTTCCCATACCCTCATCGTAATGACTTGATGTTCTGACAAGTCCTGTAATATCCTTGTAGAATCCTGATACAGCCATTGAGGCGCGGTTTGTGAAACGGTGTCTGAGACCTGCCTCATAACTTATGGTTCGCTGGGCATCAAGGTCAGGGTTTCCTACGATGGTGGCGGTTTCAGATGCGTTGTAATCTGTTCCAAAGTACATCTGATTCATATTGGGCATCTGGAAATAGTGCCCATACGTGCAAAAGAATACATCCCTGTCCGATACCGGGTTGGTCATTCCTATCCGGGGGCTTACCTGATATTTCGCTGAGGCAGCATGAAGCTCGAAATCATCGGGGGAAACCATGTCAGCATTAGGTTCGAAATAATCGAAGCGGAGACCAGTATTCAGCACCAGACCACCGGAAAAGCGAGAAGATAATTCTGCGTATACACTTCCGGAATATGGATACGCTTTCCAAAGACTCGCGTACGTTGTGAGCCAGTCTTCAACGTAAGCACTATAGTCGTAAAGGTCAAAGTAGTTGGCCTCAAGCCCTGAACTCAATTCCATGATGGTGTTCAGCTTGCATGTAAAATCAAGCTTTCCGGTTGTAACGTAATTACTTGATTCCAGCCAGACATCGGGATGGATACCCGAATGGTAGAATCCTGTTGAATCAGTAACCCTTGGCTCAAAAGCAATGAAGTAGATCCAGTCGGATGGAGAAAATCCCTCACCGATATATTCTCCTTCTTCAGCTCTGATTCGCTGCCACTGGCAGAAACGATTCCAGCTGATTTTGAAATCCATGAAGGATCTTTCACTGAGCATCTGAGTAATACCGGTTGTAACACCATAATCCTCTTCGAACCTTATGGGAATTGCATAATCGGGATCACGAGCCAGGTAGGGTTCTTCATCTATGTATGCTGAATGATCGTAGCGGGACCAGGTCCATTCGTCCCACCCGTTCTGCCGGTAGTAATAGTGACCGTTAGCCCATATCCTTGTTCCACCCGTAGGTCTCCAGGTCAGTTTCCCGCTTCCGTTGATAAGATTCTGCCAGTTATTTTCCCAGTTGCCGCGACTGTCTTCAAGATTGTAACCGCTCCGCATCCATTCGCATGCGCCGAAGAACCTGACCTCACCCGGCAGATCGATCCCGATGGCAGGAAGAAGGTAACTTGTTATGGGTTCAGGCCCTCCGAATGCCAGTTCGCAGTTAATACAATCACTTCGATAGTTATCATTCTCGGAAGGTTCCGAGTAATTACGGGATTCGGTCTCATAACCGAATACTGACATGTCACCATGACGAACGTGGAATTCACCTTCGTATCTGGAACCACCCTCTTTGCTTACCATATTGACTACTCCGGACATTGCGTTTCCGTAACGGGCGCTGAGTCCGCCAGTAGTTATTGAAGCTTCAGAAAGGGCGGAAAGCGGAATACCTGAAACAAAAGCGTTCGTCACGGGAGAACGCATGGAAACACCATCAAGCAGGAAGGCGACTTCGCCGGATCTTCCCCCTCTGACATGAATTTCCCCTCCCTGCGCCGTAATTCCCGGCTGCCGCTGTACAATATCCAGCACTCCGGCAACAGGCATAGTTTCTATTTCCTCACGATTAATTACATGTATAGTGGATGGTACATTTTCAAGTATCAGGTTTCTCTGTTCACTCACCTGGATAATCGTTCCTCCAGAAGTGGATTCCTCCAGAATAAAATCGATCCGGGTGATCTGGCCTGAAACCACCGTAACACCCTCCTTTGTCACAGATCCCATTCCAACCATTCTTGCGGTAATTGAATATGTTCCAGGGGAAAGACGGGGAATGTAGTATTCACCATTCGCATCAGTCATCGAACCGTAAGGAGTTCCTTCGATTATTATACTTACCCCTATAAGCAAATCTCCGGTATCACTACTTGCGAGCCCGGCAATTGTGCCGGTAGTGGCAGCTGAAGTAATACCGCAAATCAGCATAAGGCAGGAAACAACAGGAATAAGCAGGATTGAACACACTGAATGACGATTACTAACAGGTGGATTATCATGCATACGGTTACCAGCTTTTCAGCGTAACAGTGACCATGGTTTTCCTTTCATAGAATCCCAAAATATACTGGAAAAAGAGTAACGAAAACTTACACTACTTAACCCGCGCTGTCCAGGGCACATCTGCTGAGCACGGGTTATACAAGTTCCTTACAGACATTGACTGCCCTTTCACTTGTTTTATGCTCCATTCGATAACCCCTGGTTTCAAATAGATGGAGCATCCTTTGATTATCCACTGTAGTCTGGGCCACAATCCGTTTTACTCCCCATTCTTTAGCTATCTTCTCGCAGTATTCAGTAACAATGCCGCCAAGCCCCCGGTTCTGCCACTGGTCATCAACAAGAATCGCGTATTCAACCGATTCCAGATCGGGGTCAGCCACAAGTCTTCCAATAGCATGGATCGAACGTTTTTCTCCTTTTAAAGTTTCTGCAACGATGGCGATTTCCCTGTCATAGTCTATATAGCAGTAACGTACAGCGGCATCATGATTCGACCAGTTGTAGAAAAAGCCGAACCTTGAATAGATAGACTCCTTTGAACAGCTGCCCAGCATTTCCATCCACATTGGTTCATCTTCAGGCTTTATCGGTCTTAAAAGGATTTCAGTTTCATCTTCCAGTACCCTTCTGGTAACGTAATCAGAAGGATAGGGCCGCAAAGCAAGGTGGTCGTAGGGTCTTTTCAGAACTATGCCTGGAGTTATTGAAGCCCTGGCATCAAGGGCAACTATCTTCCGTGAAGTACATAGAAGGGGATTGATGTCAATCTCTTCGATCTCCGGATTATCACAGACAAGATATGAGAACCGCATCATGACATCCATCAGCATGTCAATGTTTACAGTATCCCTGCCTCTGAAACCTGACAGAAGGGGAAATATTTTCAAAGATTGAAGCATTCGGGCAGCGAGATGTTCGTTAAGGGGAGGAAATCCAAGCGCGGTATCTTCCCATATCTCCGTTGCTACGCCTCCTTTTCCAACCATGATAACAGTTCCGAACACGGGATCTTTCCTTGCTCCCAGAATGAGTTCAACGCCATCATTGGGAGGTATCATGCGCTGAACGGAAATGCCAGATATCTCCGCATCAGGGGCATGCAATAAAACTGATTCCGTTATACTCTTCCATGCCTCCTTAAGAGCATTCTTACATTCAATATTCAGCACGACACCTCCCACCTCGGTTTTATGGGTGATATCAAGTGAATGTACTTTCAGGACAACCGGATATCCGACCCTGTCCACGATAGCAGCAGCTTCATCTACTGACGAAGCGATCTCCAGACGCGTCACGGATATACCATAGAGATTCAGGAGTGCCTTCGCTTCCAGTTCTGACATCATACTTTTCTCGGCTGAAATCATGGAAAGGAAATCCGCTCGCATGGATGCCTGGTTCTTGCTGAATTCCACCATGATGTCCCTGGGAGTTTCGTAAAGATCCTCAAGGTTGTCAGCGTAATTCACAAGTGTCATAAAAGCTCTGACAGCCTGCTCGGGATTGTTGTAAGTGGCAACACCGTATTCAACCAGAATGTTCATTCCCTCCCTTACACTTTCTCCGCCAAGCCAGGCTGCAAGCACGGGTTTCCTGGTATTTTCAGTCAGTTTCCCTATCTTTCTGGCAACTTTATCCGGCCTGGTCATTGCCTGAGGGGTTAGAATTACAAGCAGTGCGTCTACTCCACTGTCGTCCAGGACTATTCCAGCCGTTGTTTCGTATCTCTTCGCATTTGCATCCCCCAGCACATCAACCGGATTTCCCCCTGACCAGAAAGGTGGAAGACAATTATGCAGTGAAGCCATGCTATCTTCAGAAAGAACCGCAAGTTTCCCGCTTTGTTCGATGAGAGTATCTACAGCCATTACTCCCGGTCCACCAGCGTTTGTTACAATTCCAAGCCGGGGACCCTGAGGAAGTCTGTTCCGTCCAATTAATTCTACGCAATCAAAGATTTCACCGATGTTCAAAACTCTTGCCATACCTGCCCTACTGAATGCTGCATCGTAAACAGCATCCTCGGAGGCCATGGCACCAGTATGAGATGCTGCTACCGCAGCGGACTGGGGAAAGCGTCCTGCTTTGTAGACGATTATTGGTTTTGTTCTTGCGAATGCTCTTGCAGCAGTCATGAATTTACGAGCGTCTGAAATGGACTCTATGTACAGAATGATTGATTTGGTCTTCTCATCTTCACCGAAGTAGTCTATCAAATCGGCAAACCCAACATCAAGGGCGTTTCCGATGGAAACAAAATATGAAAAACCTATCTTTTCATCTCGAGCCCAGTCCAGAACAGATGTACAGAGAGCTCCCGATTGTGAAATGAACGCCACACTGCCCTTCGCGGGTATCCCGCTGGCAAAGCTTGCATTAAGATTCATCCCGGGCACGATGATACCCAAACAGTTGGGGCCGAGAACCCGCATGTCAGGGTGTTTTTTTTTCTGTTCACAAAAACTGATGGACAGTTCCACACCCTCCGGACCGGATTCACCGAATCCGGCTGACATCACTATTACTCCCTCCACACCAAGTTCACCGCATTCACCGATAATCCCGGGAACCTTATCTGCGGCAGTACATATGATTACCAGATCGGGTGTTCTTGGAACACTTGCAAGGTCAGGATAGCATGGAACACCCATAATGGCTTCACTGACAGGATTAACCGGATATACAGCACCAGAGAAAGCTCCACCAACAAGATTGGAGAGTACTTTTCCTCCGACACTGTTGGGATTAATAGTTACACCTGCAATAGCTATCCGTTTTGGATTGAGCATCTTATCCAGCCCATGAACATTCATCATAAACCTCCGGGAAAATAATTAAGCTTAATATCTCAGAAATTTCTGTCAATCTACCCTATCATTCGCAGTCTGGAAGAAACTGATCCGGGCGGTTTCTTCATACGGGTCAGATAATCACTGAAATGGGTTTCGGTTAGTGAAGAGTCTTTATCCTAAGGGATTTTCGCATTTCACTGAGTAATCTTGAGACTTCCGCTTTTTCTCTCAGTTCCTCGTAGGTAAGAAGCCTCAGTGTTTTATTGGCCATACTGAGCCTCCGTGCAAGAAGGCTTCCAAGACCGAGATTCAAACTGATAGCCATAGCACTGTTCTTATCCAGAAGCTCGTGAAGAGTTTCTCTTGAGAACATCAGTATTTCCGCGCTGCCGGAGGCTTTCCCGGTCGTCGTCCTTGGTTTGCCGTCAAGGAATGATCGTTCACCTACAACATCATTGGCTCCGAAATTGCCAAGAACGAATTCTCCGGAATTGTCATCAACAACGATAACCTTTCCTTTCCTTATGATGAAAAGATCCGTTGTTCTTTCTCCCTGTCTGAAGAGAATCTGACCATCCCTTGCATATATCCATTGACACATCTCCGACAGTATGGGATCATCTGCGGATAATAGCGGTCTTTTGTTTCGAGCCCTGATATCAGCCCTCAGCTTTCTGAGTTCATGCTTTTCACTGAGATCCTGATCTCCTGAGATCAGATGCCTGAGCGCATCAGCCTTTCTCAGTCTCTCAACCATGAGTCTCTCAAGGAACAGGAGGAATTTGGTTCCTGGAATGGAATTTTTTCTGAGGAATGCGACAAAGGGTTCTCGTGAGAGTTTTAATAAAGTTCCTGTTGTGTTCGCAGTAACGCTTGCTGACCTCTCCTCGCCGCCCAGGAAAGCCATTTCTCCGAAAACGTCTCCTTCTCCAAGTGATTCAATGATTCGATTTCCACCTTTATCATCCGTTACTACGAACTGCCCGGATTCGATAATGAAAAGATCCGTTCCGGAATCTCCCTGTTTAACAAGTACATCCGATTCGTGTACTTCAATGCACTCGAATAGTTCCCTTACACCGCTCTCGGATAGTATATCATCAGTATCAAAAAGATTGTCTTTCTTCATAGAAACCTCTCAACCGTTAATAAAAAGCAATTGTCAGTCAATGTATGCCCCCAGTCTTCCTCTTACGTGAAAACAATACCTAGAATTGCAGGTCTATGTCAAATCATATTCAGAGCAATCATCTGTTCTTTTTAAAATAAGTAACACGGAACTATCTTTTCCTCTTGAAAACTGAGTCCAGGTTAACTATCTGGTTCATGACCACTGCGATTATCGTGGCTGTGGGAAGCGGATCTGTAAAGAAGGATTGAATGAAGTGCGGTGCCCTGGCGTAGAGTTCCGGCAGGAAGGCAGTGCTTAACCCCATAAACAGTGCTATACCAACTACAAAGGTGCGGCGAGGCTCCCACTCCTCGTTAAACATCTCACGAAAACCGGTAATTATCATAAAACAGCCAGCGAAGATAAACGAAGCTCCCAGAACGGGTTTAGGCATCTGTGAAATAACCGCGGTGAATCTGGGAAAGAATGCTAACAGGCAAAAGATGATACCGGCAACCGTTGCTATCCACCGGCTCAGAACCTTTGTCGAACCCGCAAGACCAATATTGCTCGATGAAGTATCTACCGCCATTCCCCCCATGAAACCTGCAAGGGCTGTCGAAAAACCGTCGGCAATGATGATCATACCTCGCATGAGAGGAATTCCTCCCACCCATGCAGCCGATAACGAAAGGCTGAAATAAGATGGACCGCATACACTGGGACACAAATAACCGGAGCCAATAAAGCGAAGTCTGAGAGACTGCAATATGGAGCCTATTCCGGCAGCAAGCATTGAAAAGGAGATTACCGAAGTGGTAACATCTGGCGAGGCGTTTATCTGGCTGGCAAAAATGATGGGAAGCCCCAGTGACATGAACATGAGGAGTACATGTTGAATCGAAAGCAGCAACAGCCGCCGCGGAGGAGGAACATCGTTGACTCCTCGTACCTGCCCTTTTCTGCCATTCAATCCTCTCAGGGTGTCATAAGAAGGTCTGTGATAGCACCGACGAAAAGCGTCTCACCGGACAGCACGGTTTTCCTGAGATATATCACTTTCTTCACGGGCTGACGTTCGTATCGGTTCCTTGTCATAAACACTTGCCAGACTCTATCCTGGTTCTCCAGCTGTGCTGCCGCAAGGGCAAAGGATCTGTTACCAGCAATGTCCAATATGTTCAGCAGATTCTGCCCCTCAAATTCAGGCATTCCGGCATGAAAAAGATTTGTGGCGTTCATATCATAAATGTAAATGTAGTAATCTTCCGAACAGTAATCGGTTCGATTATCCTTGAAGTACTCTATTGCAGTATCTCCTTCGGTCTCGACGATGCAGGCAGCGTCGTAGACGAAACGTACAAGATTCCTGGTGTCCCTGTACATATATACTGAAAGGTCCAGTTCATCGTATTTACCTGAGCATCCGGGTAACAGAACCAGCAGGAAAATGGCAGGAAGAGTATTATGCAGCTTCATGATCTTTCAATAATATGATCTCAGAATACCGGTGGAAAGTAACAGAAAAAGGGATTTTTTCATTGTCAACACCTTTCACAAATATGTTCTTATCTTTTAATTTGAATATAATCCTAATATATGAACAATAATACGTATAAAATTATACCATATCAAAGCATGAAATCGAGATTATGCAGTATATTTGAAATACAGCAGGAACGGATTACACTTATTCCGGAGTGTGCATACTTGACTGCAGCTAAATATATGTTGAAATTAGTATTTATAGAGTGTAATGAGAATGAATTAAGAACATGGAAATGATAATGATTGCAGCTGAACTATCCGATCTGCTTAAAACGGAAAGCAGTGGAATCTGGAAATGGGATCTGGATACAGACTATCTGGAATTCAATGAAGTCTGGAAAAATGTACTCGGTTTTTCTTCCACTGAAATCGATCACAATATTAATTTCTGGCTTGATCTGCTTCACCCTGACGAATCCGTCTATATCATGCATGAAGTTTTCAGGTGCAGGGATGGAATCATTCCAGTATTTCGAGCTACTCACCGCCTCAGAAAACAGGATAAAAACTGGATTACCGTACTTTCAATTGGTACTGTCTTCAAGGCTCGTGAAGCTGATGAAACTGATTACTTCTTATGTAACCAGTTCATCGTTGATGATAACGTTAATGCACATGACTATCTGCGATTTCATCGGGATCTTGGGTTTGCCCTCAGTTCAACAGCCGATCTGAGTGAAGCAGTGCAGCTATCACTGGAGGCTGTTCTGCGTTTCTACACTGTTGATGCGGGTGGTGTGTATTTACTCGATCACGAAACAGATGTTTTCGAACTTATCGAATATAGAGGGCTGCCGGACTGTTTCGTTGAGAAAAATAAACATTATTCAGCGGGTTCTTCAATGGGTATGCTTATGAAAAACGAGAAAACTGTTTATTTTCAATGCGATGAACATTCACCTTTCCCGGAGGAACATGACGAGACAGATCGCATCTCAATAAATGCTCTCCTGCCTATAAAGCACCTTGGAAAACTTGAAGCCGTGATTTTTCTTGTGTCCGGAACAAAAAAAGATATCTCACCATCTGTCTACGATGAGATTGAAGGAATAGTACAAGAAATCAGTGGAACCATAGGCAGAATCAGAGCTGAGAATAGAATGAGAATCAGTGAAGAAAAACAGCGGGTTCTACTGGAAAAACTCTCTTTTAAAAATATATTTGAAACCCTTTTAATCGATATATCCATCGGTTTTATTGAACTGCAGGGAAACGCACTTAATCCTGGTATTGATGATGCTCTTAAGAAAATAGGCATAGCTGTCCAGGCGGACAGGTCATATCTGTTTCAGATTAATGAAAAAGCAGGAACAGTATCCAATACTCATAAATGGTGTGCTGCCAATATAGAACCTCAGATATATAATTCCCAAGATATTCCGATCAGTACGATTCCGTGGTGGATAAGTAAGCTGACGAAACACGAAACCATAAGTATTCCAGTTGTTGCTGACCTTCGGGAAAAGGCATCTTCTGAAAAGGAAATTCTTGAGCAGCAGAATATTCGATCACTGGTTGTCGTTCCAATTGTGCATGGTGATGATCTGATTGGTTTTCTTGAGTTCGATTCGGTTCACCGTGAAAGAACCTGGAACGATGACATCATTGATCTTCTCCGGATTGTGGGAAATGCAATAGGTAATGCACTGGAGCGAAACCGAATGGAAACTGAACTCAGGAATATGTACCATAAAGCTGACGAAGAAGCCAGAATGAATGCTATTCTGCTCCGGGAAGTGAACCATAGAGTTAAAAACAACTTATCCGAGATCATCGGTCTTCTTTACGCACAGATGCGCTACACTGAGAAAACGAAAAGCATAGGAGATTTCGTTCCCAGTCTGATAGGCAGAGTGCAGGGACTCGCTACTGTTCACAGCATGCTGACAGACTCCGGATGGAAACCTCTGAAGATCAGTGAACTGGCCAGGCAGATAATCAGCAACACCATATCCGTTAAACCGGGAGGACAGAGAATATTTTCGACAGTACCTGATTCAGATGTTAAAGTTAACTCGAACCAGGCTCATTCACTTGCGCTTATATTCAATGAACTGGTAAGGAATTCCATAAAGTACTCATTAATGGATGATGAACAGCTAAGGATAACAATGTATATTCATCAGGATAAGTCCGGCATAATCAGTATCAATTACAGAGATAACGGTTCTGGATTCCCGGACGAAGTTATCCGGATGGAACGTTCAGGGTTGGGAATTGATATTATCAAAAATATGATTTTAAAAAATCTGCAGGGTGAATTGACAATGCTGAATGACACCGGGGCGGTAACTGAAATTACTTTCACCGGAGAAAATGATATAGAAAGGACAGATCATGACTGAAGAAACCGACAGGTCCGTTCTGGTTGTCGAGGATGATCATCTGGTATCTGAGATGGTTAAAGGAATGCTCGTTGAACTTGGATACAAAATCGCAGGAGAAGGTGAAGACGGACACGAAGCTGTTGAGATGGTAAGACTACTTCATCCTGATGTGATAGTTATGGATATCAAAATGCCACGAATGAACGGTATTGAGGCTGCTATTCTGATTCAGAAGTACTTTCCAACTCCGGTTGTTATACTGAGCGCGTATGAAACAGAAGAGCTGACCGATAAAGCTGTTGAGGCTGGAGTTGGCGCGTATGTTGTGAAACCTCCAAAGGCACTTGAGCTCATGAAAGCAATTGAGGTATCTATTGCGCGATTCAGCGATATGATAAAAATAAGAGAACAGGATAATAAGCTACAGGAAGCTCTGAAAAGAGTAAAGCAGCTTACCGGTACACTCCCGGTCTGTACGAACTGTAAAAAGATCAAGGATGATGAGGGAAACTGGTATACTCTGGAAAACTATATACAAAAGCACCCGGAAACGAATTTCAGTCATGTACTGTGTCCGGTATGCAAAGGGGAATTGAATCCTGAAGCCAATTCATGATAGTATATATTGATCCATCCTGGATGCTCATGTCCTAACCTGTAGTTGTTTATGTGTTTTCACCGATCTTCTGTTGTCGGTAGATTACCCTCTTCAGTTTTTCCAGGAAATCATTTATCCGGATAGGCTTGGACATATAGTCATCCATGCCAGCCTTCAGACACATCTCCCTGTCTCCCACCATGGCATGAGCTGTCATTGCTATAATTGGAACATGATAACCTGTGCTCTTCTCTCGCTTCCTTATTTCCCTTGTGGCCTGCAGTCCGTCCATCTCAGGCATCTGGACATCCATCAGTATAACATCGTAATCTGTGCTGGAAGATTTATCTACTGCTTCAATACCGTTCACAGCAGCATCCACTATGTGTTTCATTTTTTCCAGAATCCTGGTGGCCAGCATACGGTTAACCGCGTTGTCTTCCGCTAGAAGTACATGCAGTGACCTCTCATCAGTTTTCTCCATCAGAGTATATCTTGTAAGAAGCTCTTTCGAAGGTTTAGCTTCTTCAGACTCCTTCTTCCGGAGTTTTCCTATAAGGTTGATTAGCTCTGACATCCTTATCGGCTTGGGCAAATAGGCATCGATGTTCAGTTCCCTGCACCGCGCTGCATCACCCCGCATTCCGATTGATGTAAGTATGATGATCTTTGTGGCTGCAATGGCGGGATCGGATTTAATTTTACCGGCCATCTCAAAACCATCCATCTCGGGCATTTGAACATCCAGTATAAGTAAATCGTAAGATTTCCCGGAATCGGTAGCAGAACGGAGCAGCTTCAAACCATCGGATGCATTTGATACTTCATCAGCGTTTATACTCAGGGAATCAAGCATTTCCATCAGCACAACTCTGTTGGTCCTGTAATCATCAACTACAAGAATTTTGAGGTCTTTCGTTTCGTTAAGTGCGAAATAATGTTCCCCTTCTTTCTTGCCCTTCTGCAACCCCAGTCTGATCAGAAAGTGAAATGCACTACCCCTTCCCATTTCGCTTTCAGCCCAGATTCGGCCGTCCATAATCTCAGCAATCTGTTTTGAGATCGTCAGACCCAGACCAGTACCGCCAAACTTCCTGGTAGTAGAACCGTCAACCTGCTTGAAAGTCTTAAAGATATCTTCCAGCTTCTCCTCGGGAATCCCTATGCCGGTATCCTCGACAGAGACGTGGAGGAGAACCGTATCGGAAGAGTGTTCTTCGACATCGCAGATAATGGCTACCTGACCTTCAGCCGTGAATTTAATAGCGTTGCCCACAAGATTGATTATTATCTGTTTCAGTCGTCCGGGATCACCTTTCAACTTCACCGGAACGGCAGGTGAAATGTGACTGGTGAGCTCAAGTCCCTTCTTGTGTGCCTTGAAAGACATGGCCCTGGTAACGGACTCCAGAGTAGTACGAAGGTTGAAATCGATCTCTTCAATCTCCAGTTTGCCGGCCTCCATCTTTGAGATATCCAGAATATCATTAAGAAGGCTAAGAAGAGATTCGGCCGATTCAAGAAGTATTTCAATGTAATCACGCTGCTCAACGCTAAGGTCGGTATTCAGAACAAGATCTGCCATACCCATGATTCCGTTCATAGGGGTCCGAATCTCATGAGACATATTTGCCAGGAACTGACTCTTGGCCATGTTGGCTCTTACCGCTTTTTTCTCTGATATGCGGAGTTCTTCAACAGCCTTTTTCGCCTCCACTGTACTGGCAATGATTTCGGAAATATACTCAAGCAGGTCCATGTCATCCTGGGTATAGGTTTTGCCAGGTACAAAGCTCTGGATGCATACTACCCCGAATGTTCTCTCTTCCGATTTAAGTGGAATACCCAGACAGGCCTCCGGCATTTCGCCCAGTATTTTCAGCTCACCGCTCTCCAGCATCCCGGCAAGCTTTTTCCTGTTCGCCAGAAGGCTCTTTCCCTTCTTCAGAACCCAATCGGTTGTACCACCGGTAATGTCCATGGGCTTATCAAGATCAACCGTTGATCTGTCGAACTCGTCAGCAAAATAGGGAAAAGTACAAAGACCAGTTACTTGATTGTAGAGGGCAACATAAAACGTTTTCGCATAAAGCAGGCCGGATACTTCCTTATGAATTGCAGTGAGAAGATCCTGAAGAGTGTCAACGGTTGTGGCAGCCTGGGCAATATTGTAGATAGCTCGATTTCGGCGTTCTGCAGTCTTCCGAACGGAGATGTCCCGGTAGATTCCGTATACACCGATCTGATTTCCCTTGAGTGTTATCGGATATCCTCTGATTACCACGTCTATAAGTTTACCATTTTTGTGCTTGCGTACAGTTTCGAGAAAAATCCCATGGCCATCCAGAACATCGTTGGACAATCCGCTCGCCTCGTCGGAAAATCCTTCAGGTACGATAAGATCGTTAACTTTCCTTCCCATGGCTTCCTTCTTGGAGAAACCGAATATATCCTCAAATGCTCCGTTGACATTTAGAACAAGATCGGAGTTATCCACCATCAGAATAGCCTCGATGGAATTTTCGAACAGCTGCCGGAAATAGGTCTGCTGAAGTTCAAGTTCCTTTTCAGCTTCTTTCCTCTGCGTTATATCCTCCAGAACTCCCTCGAAGATAATTGGTTTTCCGGATGCATCTCGTACTACTGTCGCGCTGTCACGAACCCAGATGATCGAATCACTGTCCTGCTTTCTGAAACGGGTTTCATAGCCGGTCACAACGCCATCCCGGAAGGCTATCTCCCTCCATCGCTTCTGTTCCTCTGGATCAATGTAAGAACCGTTTATATTCCTGTTCTTCATAGATCCAAGATTCTTAATACCCAGCATTTTCATGAGAGCTTCGTTTCCATAGATCAGGTCACCTTCACAATTCGTAACGTAAAATCCCACAGGCATCGACTCAAGCATCTTCTCGCTCCAGGATGGAGAGTAGTACTCGCTCCCCTTGAGGTGAGAAATCCCGAACCACTGGCGCAGAATAGGTGTCATGGTGGCCTCGTAATTTCCCATCAGTACAATAATGGTTTCATCCTCAGCTTCATCAATATTCTGGAGAGCAGGGTCACCTGCATTTCTGGAGAGGACGAAGATTGGATCCAATGGCCATCGAGTCTTCGTGTGTTCAACCAGAGAAGGAAGCCGTTCACCAAGCATACATGCCTCAAGAATTATTACATCAGGTTTATAATCCTCTCGCAGTGTATCAATGCCTTCCCGTTTGTCGACCTCGGTGATTTCAAACATGCCCAGGCCGAGCGTGATCTCCTGCCGCAACAGGTTTAAAATCCTATTATCAGCACATACAAGTATCCTGTACCTATTCATTTCTCTCCAAAACAGAATTATTCCACATTTCTGCTGTCGTGACAGAACTACGCAGAAAGTCCGTATATTATTTTGAATTACAATACACTGGCAAACATACTGCTGTCAAATATCGATTCTATACGGTATGTAATATTTCCAGTTTCTGCTAACCCGGATTCACCGGTTCAAAATAACGATATTCAATACCGGAATTGCTCCAGTTACAAGAACACTCCGCTAAACCGGAGCTTCTCGCTGTTTGCCGGATTCTGCCTCTATGTTTTGCAATCAGTGTGAGACTATATTCAATTATGAGTATTTGATCGTGTTTTCACTATTGGAGGAGTAAAGTGTTTTTCAATAATTTCAAATGTACGATGATACTGGCAACGGTTTTCTCCGTATTTGCTGTTTCTGCTTTCGCGGAGGAACCCGCTTTCATCCATGAGATTCAGCTACCTTCCCCTGAAGAAATGGGTCCCATTGTCCGTCTGACAGATCCTGGGGCTGACCTCACTCCCCCACCAAATCCACAGGTTGGCGATTCATGGCTCTGGTACCTCTTTACATGGTATCCAATGCCCCCCCACTTTGAAGAACACGTTTGCACAGTTCGCGGTAAGAGTGACAGGGGTTATGTTGTTGTAAAGGATGAGGACTGGCCTGGTCTCATTGATGAGGCTGATGTGGACTCAATCCTGGAACGCTGGGAGAACTCCAGTATCGGCCCCTATCCGGATCAGGGTATCTACGAGATTGACAGCCTCTACTTTGGTGTTCCCCCGGACGAACTTGATAACGATCCGCGCATTTACCTCATGTGGTACGACTTTGAAGTAGCTGCAGACGGATTCTTTTTCTCCTTCGATGAGGAGCCCGATGGTACATATCTAGATTACCCCAGCAACGAATGTGAGGTTCTCTATCTGAATCCTACCAGTTCGGGAGGCCCCTCTGGAGATTACATGCATGCAGTAATTGCCCACGAGTTCCAGCACTTGATCCATTGGAAGTGCGATGACAACGAGAGTACATGGGTGAACGAGGCTATGTCCGAACTCGCCATGTGGTTTTACGGACATCCTGATAACATCTCGTCTTTCAACAGCAACCCCGACAACAATCTTACGGTATGGGACGCTAACTGGGCCGATTACATTCAGACGTATCTATGGGCACTGTACTTCTTTGAGCGTTACGGAGGGCATCCTGCCGTTTATGCCCTTGTGCACGAACCCGCCAACTCCATGGCCGGCTTTGATAACATTCTTGATGATTTTGGCTATTCGGAGAACACGGATGATATTTTCATAGACTGGTCAGTTGCGAATTTCCTGGATGACACGAGCCTGGAAGATGGAAGGTACGGTTACATCGGCGATGATCTTCCCCCATTCTATGCACTGACATATTCATCGTATCCTGTGGAAGCTACTAAAACAGTAAATAACTGGGCAACAGACTACTACCGTTTTAATGTTATCTCTCTCGAGAATCTTACACTTACTTTTGACGGTTCCGATAACAACAAATTTGGCGTCCGGGCACTTGTTCTTCATCCGGCAGACATCACCGAGGTGCTGCCGATGACACTGAACGAGTCAACACAGAGCGGAGTACTTGAAATAGACAACCTTACCAATCCCCTCGACCAGGTTATTCTTGTTGTAGCCAGTGTTTCCAGTTCCGGTTCACCGGTTTATCAGTTCACGGCAGATGGTACTCTTGGAATTTCTACGGACCCATCACAACTCACCACGAATATCAACCTCATCATTACTCCAAACCCTTTCAGCAGCGTTGTCAATATTCAGTTGAACTGGAACGGTACTATCACAGCTGAAAGTCCAACGGTTGATATCTACGATCTGCAGGGACGGATCGTTCAGAGGCTTACAGCGGATATTCTTTCGGATGGCGAGGCATCGATTCAGTGGAACGGAAATATCCAGGGAGGCAACATCGCCAATCCGGGTATCTACTACGCCCATGCCAGAGCAGGCTCTGCTCAATGTGTGGCGAAGCTGTTGCTGCTCCCGTGAAATAAAGTGTATAGGGCCGGACGTTACTTGCGACACTTGTAAAGACTATTTGCAGTGAATACGATGAAATAGTCTTGTTTGATTGGTTAGTATTTTCAACGTTGTTCTTGATTACCGCAGGTTTCAAGGTCATCCAGTTTAGCCTTAAACGTGCGAGCAGTTCTTACATGCAGGCTGGTGGGGTAGCATGGCAAGTTATAGAGATTCATTGATCTACCTCATGGAACTTTTTCTTATGCATTTTAACGGCATGCGGCAGTTGTACGAATCCAGATTTTCACACCGAGTTCTACAGGGTGGATTCGCTTGAAGTTTGCCAGGAAGAAGACCTGCTTCATCTCAAAATTTTCTGTAGTAGTGGAATAGGAAACTGCCTTCTTGAGTTTTCAGAACAGATCTATACCAATGAAATCCTGATTCAACTTTATTACATTGAGGGCAGATCATATGTCCATTGTGAATACCTTGAAGTTACCGTGAGCCGATCGGATCAGGAAAAAGAGTTATCTCGTCAGGTTAGATCAGAACACTTCCCTGGTTGAAGGTCTGGTTATCCCTTGCATGATGGAGTTTGATGAGATCTACGTCACCTGGATCGATTTCTATAGATCCCTATAATACTTGGGGTCGTATCTTGAATTTTGGTGTTTTCCTTATTCTTGATTATTCTCAAGGTTCTTTATTATTTTGCTGATAGTGCTGTAGTGCATTCCAGAACATTCTGCTATTTCCTTTTGGCTATAACCATGTTTTAAATGAGAAATATAGATTGCTTTATTACGACCGGGTCTATCTGAAATACCGGCAAATAGATCCTCAAGTGAGGGACGACATAGAAATCTCTGGTTACGGGGAACTTCCGGAAGATCACGGTATTGATCACTTCCGACAAGAGATTCCACGAATTGCTTTCCACCTAGAATTAATTGACCCCTGATCTTTTCAAAAGGTGATACATTATCATCAAAATCGTTCACAAACAAAATGTACTCTCGTTCAGCTGTAAACTTGTCAAATCCAAATTGAGAAAGAATCCAATCTGTTCTAAGAAGACTGTCTTCTCGTTGATAGAGACCGGCGGTCTGCCTGTAACTGCTCCATTTATAGTCGCCCGGAGACTTGACAATACCAGATCGAACAGGATTTAGTACAATATATCTGCACAACTCCAGAAGATAGCTCTCCTTCTCTACGACTATTGCTTTGAAACGTCCCTGGAATAAATGCCCTGTGCGATCATGCGAATGATTGAAGTATTGAGCGTATACACTGTTCAGCAGTTTCATTCCCGCTGACAAATTCCCATCGGATGTCTCAAGTAGCAAATGGTAGTGATTTGACATCAGGCAATACGCATGGCAAATCCAGTTATGTCGGCTTATGGTAATAAGCAATCGATCCAGAAATGCGGCTTTATCGGAGTCGTTCAAGAAAATGTTCTGTTGCCCTGTACCACGAGCAGTTACGTGATATACAGCGCCCGGATATTCTATTCGGAGTGCTCTAGTCATAATTTAATCATAATAGTTATTACGCCAAAAATCAAGATACGACCCCTAATTATTTTTTTAATGAGAAAACCCCCGGTGGGTTGGGGCCCGGAGGTCTTCTTCGCAAAATTAAAGCCGGCAGTGTCCTACTCTCCCAGAAGGTGACCCAACTAGTACCATCGGCGCTGGAGGGCTTAACTTCCGTGTTCGGAATGGAAACGGGTGTGGCCCCTCCGCCAAGACCACCGGCATTTTCCAGTTCTTTCAAATCTATGCAGGGAAGTGAGAAATCCGTTTTAACCGTAGCAATATTATGTGTAGAAGCCTCACGGCCGATTAGTACTGCTCGGCTGAACATGTTACCATGCTTACACCTGCAGCCTATCAAACTCATAGTCTCTGAGTGGCCTTAAGGATCAATAAAGATCGTGAAGTCTAATCTCGGGGCCGGTTTCACACTTAGATGCTTTCAGCGTTTATCCTAGTCCGCACATAGCTACCCGGC
>JAUVLV010000052.1 GCA_030600545.1 Candidatus Aegiribacteria sp.
GTCTTGCATTTGAGCATTATTATCAAAATATATTGAATATTATAAAATAAATCATGTTATCATAATTTCCACGGTTTACTGAAGCTGCTAAATTCGAGAAATACATGTAATTGAATCCTGTTCGGACTCAGCCTCAGGCTATTAATGAAATGGTGTATGCTGCAGTTCGATTCACTCATCTTAGTCATAATTGTACTTAGACAGTAGTCTACAGAGGTGAACACTTTCTCCCCACCCTTGCCAGGAGCTTCGACGTAAAAGATCCCCTGGAATGGATTGCGAGAATAACATCCCACATACCACGCAAGGGAGCGAAGCAGGTCATATACTACGGGGCGTACAGCCAGGCATGGCGTGGCCGTGAGCGCCGTCAGGGCATTTTACCAACAAAACAAACAGAACTGGAAACTGATGCATCTGAAGAAGTCCGGGCTGTGCTTCTCAAGAAAGTCTGGGACATCGATGCTTTGAAATGTCCGAAGTGCGGAGGACAATATAGGTTGGTTGAGAATACTCGAATTCGGCTTCAGAGGGCAGGTACATCCTCATGTGGTGTTCCCGGAGCTTGTTCGCTGCTTCTCTTTGTCCTCCATGAAGCCGGGAATCCCGAATAACTCATTCAGCCTCTGGCTCTTCCTGTAAACACGATGAAGAACATCACACAGTAATCCTGAATCAGTAGGCCAGCAGCTGTTAGCCTTTACCGCTGTACTGTCAAGAATCAGCATGCTGAAGTCATCAAGACCCTCAGCATATACCATCTTCAACTGGCATTGATGTATGTAATCCTTCGTCTTGAGAGATATTGCATTAACATTCTCAAGCGCAGTTGATTTGCCGGGCAGCTTCCCATCCCCGTAAGTCTTGATGTAAACATCAACAACCTTCGAATCCCTTATACGGTCTATGGCTCTGGAGGCTGTAAGCGATGAGAAGTGCCCGCGCAACATTATGAAGATGTAGGTGATTATGGGGGTCATACTCCTGTCCCGACCTGTTTCAAGCTCCAGATTCTCAGGGACCGTATAACCATCCGTCTCAAAACCCGGCAGCTCACCATGTCTTATCTGCCATGCTTTGTCAGCCAGACGTTTCTTCTTTTTCTCGATGCCATGTTTGAGAAGATCAGCTTCTATTCTCTCAAGAATCTCCGGATATCTGTCAAGAAGTTCAACGGACAAATCGAGGATGTCGCTGAGTTCTGTTCTTGTAATTGAGTAGCCGAGAAGGGGAAGTTCCTTGTTTTTCGTGAAAAAGGCTTCAAATATCCATTCAGGAACTTGACATAGTTAAGCTGCCGCTGATAATATCACTTATGACAAAGAATCACGACTGGATAGGAGTTGTCGGGGAGTTGTTCAGGGTAGTATTGCAGATGATGGGAAATAAATCTTCCTGGCAATTTGAGGTAGTGATGTAACCTGTGGAGGAAAAGATGAAGAAGAAAGTAAGCAGTAGATTTGATTTAAAAGTGATCATAGGACTGGTTGTCATTTGTGCGGGTGTTCTTCTTCTGCTTGAAAATTTGGACGTTGCTATCAAGGTAAACCTGTGGGATTTCTGGCCTGTCGCGCTCATTTTAATCGGCTTGAGTCATATCTTCAGGCACAATGAAACACGAAATGGTTTCAGCGGAGCGATCTGTGTTATTGTCGGTATATTGTTCCTTTTGAACAATTTAGATGTCATAGTGTTTAATGTAGGAACATTCTGGCCGATAATCATTATTATATTCGGTATAGCGATCATTAAATATTCGGTATGGGGAAGTCATGGAACTCCAATCTGCAGTGATAACTGTGATCTTTCATTTATCCTTGGAGGCGGAGAGCACAAATTTACTTCAGACCATTTTAAAGGCGGAAAACTGGCTGCATTAATGGGGGGCGGGACAATTGACCTTAGAGATGCAGACATCCAGATCGATAATGCAGTGATCGATGTATTTGTTTTTATGGGCGGAATTGACATAAGAATACCCCGGCATTGGCAAGTTAATATACAGGGAACACCTATTCTTGGCGGGATAGACAATAAAACAGTTGTTATGTCAAAGGAAGAAATAGTAATTCATCCGGAAAAAGCGATTAGAAAACTTACTATAAGAGGAATTGCTATAATGGGAGGTATCGAGGTCAAAAACTGACCTGCAGCAAACGTTTTTCCGGACGTTTACGGCTACTGGCAACTCCTGGTCGACAAAATCGAAATAGTATCTTATGGATGAAAAAAGTTCAGTACATCCTGTACAACCAGATCCTGTTTTCGGAACAGCTGCAATATCCTTCAGGTATCATCCCAATTGTGGAGTGAGATGCTGATTCTCTTATTCTATCAGGAATGTGTAATGCTCTAAACTATTACTATCTTTCAACTAGAGTATAAGTAATAATTGTGGTATATCCATCCGCCTCACCGTTATCAACCGTTATTGTATAATCCCAGTCGCCCATGTAACCCATAAGCATAGTTGAACCTTCAACGGTTAGATTCCGATCTATGTTCTCTACACTGCCAACCACAGTATTTGACACATCCGAAATCTGATCGTTGCTACCGAGAACAAGATTATACATCATGGTTCTGCCAGCATCCTGTTCCATGCTTCCAAGAACGGTTGAATTCGAAGAATCATAAATGGGAATTACCTCAGGGAAATTCGCAGGGATACCTGCATCCAGATTATCGTAATTAATATCGGTAGGAACTGGGTCGTATTCTGACTGATCCTCAGAAGATGAAGGATTTTCAGAAGACGAAGAGATTGCGATATCTACATCCTGTTGCTCGGTATCCGTGCTTGAGGTGTCTTCCTGAGAATCGTTCGATTCCCCGCTGCTGCCGCAGCCGCTAAAAGCAAATATTGCCATGATAGCTGATACCAACAGTATTTTTGTAATTTTCATATTTTCCCTCCTGTATGAAATTTTGTGATTTGAATTTACTCTGAAACCCTGTCAAACATCTGAAAACTTATATGTTCAGTCCCACGATAATTCTATCCGATGATTCATACTATTTCACTTTGACTACGTCAATTGAAATATGATTATGGTAAGCCCATGAACCAGTTACACTGTCTTTAAATTCATAAACGCGACAATGTCATCGGGCACCATTCCCTTTCAAGATACATCGAACGAATACGACGAACGGATATCGTTCACAGAAGGCAATCTCTCAAATATGCTTCTGACCACTTTCTGCCGGTAAGATCTGTGATATGATAAACCCGCTCATTCTCCGGGTCGCCGTACTTCTTCGCAAGCTCTCCCCAGGTAATCTGCGAGAGCCGCCCAACCATCGTCAGATAGTCTGGCAAGGCCGAACCCGTTTGTAGGAAACCACCACTGATCGAAAATAAGACCTTTTTCGAGCTGGTGCTTCATTATATTTATTAAACCAGGATGCAGGGTTGGTTCATCATAATACAGGGGGAAGGTCTTCACTCCAGTTTTTTCCTTAAGATCTACCAGATTATCAAGAACCTCAAGAACAACCTTTTCATCCATGAAGTTACCTTCAGGACTGCCGTTGCAGAAGCAGTGCCAGCATTTATTGACACAGGCATCGCATGGACTCGAACGAATATTAATTCCGTCATAATACTGCTTTCCAATTCAGATGTATAACATGACTTATCTGTTTGTTTATGAGGTCAGCTCTATTCAGTTATCCATTCCCTTTTTTGCGACAGCCATCAGCTCGATATCATCTGATTTCAGCGCTTGCCTGTCGAAAGCTCCTGCAGAACACCCGTAGAATTCAGTATTCCTGAACCTTGATAACCTGAAAAGCATCGCAAGTTCAGATGGAACGTAGATTCTCTGTTTCTCAGTTAATTTCTCACCACCTTCCCACGAATCAGGTGTCTCCCAGTCAATTGTGCCCTTGCAGAAATCAAATTTCCTGTTGTTTTCAGGATCGCTCCTATACTTCTTAATCCCGTTATATGTTGTGAGAATCAGCTTTGATCCGGGAACAAGAAGGTTATTGATTATCTTCAGTAGCTTCAGGTCGTTTACATCTCCAAGGATGCCAAAACCCGACTCGCAAATACAAATCGCTCCGTGAAAAAGAGAATGGCCACCAAGAAAGAAGTCATCGACTTCACGAAGATCATACACCGCGAATTTGATATTTACGTGTTCAGCATCGGCTCTCTCCCTGGCTGTATTCAACATTATGGGGGAAATATCCAGGCCAGTTAACCTGTAACCACGCTTTGCCAGTTCGATTGAATGCCTGCCTGCCCCGCAGCCCAGGTCAACTACTGAATCCCCTTCAGATAGACCAAGCTCATTCTCTATGAAGTCAACTTCATTCTCGGTGCCGGGTAAGAATCTCTTATCAATCTCAGCCAGGCTTCTTAAGGCAAATATCTCGTTTTTCCACGGGCTGTTGCTCAAACTTACTCCTTACATCACTTGAATAACGGCAGAGGTCACTTGATACCAATACTGAAAAGCAGTGTATACGAATTTGCCCGTCTTCGGCGGAATGCCAGCTGACCGGTTAAGATTATCGGGCCATTCAAGCCGCATAGAATTATCAGACTTTACCATATAATTTGCGCAACTCATCCTTTGCCTTTTCCAGAATACGCTTCTGTCCCTTGTCCAAATTCTTGCCTGCTCGATTAATATAGAACACCAGCATTGACATGGCAGAACGAAACGGTGGAGACTTGCGTTGCCTGCTGATATCGGCTGACTTCTTAAGTGACTGTGCAATCCTTTTCGGATCTTTCCAGGTAAATACACCTTCTTCCAGATCCAGTGCATGACTCTCCTGGGTTACCTTCGCTGACCACTTTTCAGACACTTGAGTTTTTTTCCTTCCTGCCCGAACCAAAAAAAAACCTGCTGGAATAGCCTTAATCCTTTGAGAATCTGTTTTAGCTTCTATTTACGTGAAGTGTTCTTTTACGCTCAAGATTCGCGAGAAACAGTGTACAACTTCACTTTGCGTTACTGTTCGTCAGGTTCATTCAGGTATTCTATGCGCTTGAGATTGTCAATATCGATCATGTCTTGGGGTCTTCCGCTTGCCTTCTTTGCGCAGATTAAATCAGCTCTCGAAATAAACGGAATTGAGTGACCATCCAACTCAACTATCTCTCGATTCTGCCAGGATTCTTCAAATTGAACCCCTTGAATCGACATCATAATATCAACCCGCAATGGTGGTCTTCCCATCTGATAAAAACAATCCTGGTCTGTAAAGTCAGCTGCGGTAAGATCTGTCAGTGGTGCGCCAAACTCCTTCAAGGCCTTATAAACAGCATCTGCATTTGCAATGTCAGTCGCTATCCATATATCAAGATCTTTTGTGAATCTTGGTTCGCTGTATTTCATCACTGCGTAGCCGCCTACAATGAGATAGCGGATCTCATGCTTTTCGAAAAGATTCAACAGTTCTTTGAAGTCGGAACTCGTTAGCATCTTTACCTCTAATCAAAAAATAATCCTGCAGCATTTCCCATACTGCCTCAAAAATGGCGCGGTCACCTTGAGATTGCCAGAAGCGAATATCGAATGAACGGCTGTCATCTTTGATCTGCCGGTAGTTTTCTTCCAGTGCTTTCATTTTATCTTCTTTCGAATGATTCTGCCAGCGGATTGCATTACATCATAGTTTACCACAGAACACCAGGGCATTATTTCCTCTGTTCTTACACTGATTATACAACTACTTATCTATCTAATACTATTTGTATTGCAGTCAAGCTATCACAATTAAACGGAATTCAATACAAGTACTCGTAGCGGAGCTGGATATGAGAACCATGTGAATACACAAGACGGCATCCCCGCGTTAGCCAAACAAAAAAGAGCAACCGGAATAATCCAGATGCTCTTTTTGAAACATGGAGCGGGAAACGGGACTCGAACCCGCGACAGCTACCTTGGCAAGGTAGGGCTCTACCAACTGAGCTATTCCCGCTCGGAAATATTCTTCGCTCTAGAACAAGCGGGGAGCCTCGTAGATACCCGGTTTCCCGCGCTAGTCTTATTTTATTGCGCCAGTTATTTATTTCTAGTTTTCAGCGCTGTTTTTCTATTCAGACTCCGCTTCCGGAACGGTTGCATATATCGCAATAGAACCATCTTTTGTCAAGGTCATAACCCGGACTAAGGTTCTCTTGTTGTGACCCAGGCATCAGTAAAACCCATGTCCACAAGAACCCGGGTGTAATCAGTGGCGTCTTCCCTGGCCGGGAAAGCTCCAACTCTGACTTTCCAGTGTTCTCCTATATGATCAACAAATACAGGATGATTTATTTCTGCGGAAACAGATTCCGCAAGACGTTGTGCGGTTTCTTCGGTCGTTGCCGCTGAAATCTGAATCGTGAAATGTGTTCCTGTAAGGATTTCTTCTTCGTATTCTACCGGGACTTCACCTGGTATGCTGAGACCCGTTGATCCTGGAAAATTCTCAAATGGATCACCTGTATAATCGGGAGGGTCACTGTATGGGTCGATGGGTTCAAAGGTAGAGGTCTGATCGGAATTATCCGGGGTTACTGTGGTATCTCCACACGCAACAAGAATCAGAACAGGAACCAGGAATATCAAAATCGCTTTATTCATTACTACTCTCCTCTGCTTCCAGGAAGACATCCAGCAGTGGGAACATCAGTTCATGTTGTCCGGTGAGGACTATCGGGTCTCCACCCAGTGCCCTTGTCGGCCTGAAGACCACATTATTTAAAGGTCTGTATTGCCTTATCATGTCGAAGCTTGCGGCAGTAATATTACTGATGCTGTGTCCAAGGTTAATTGCTGATGTCAGTAGTTTCAGGAATACTTCCGGCATAATGACCGCGGAACCCGCATTGATAACCACACCTGATGTGAGGGATGATATCCTCTCCCCAAACAGGTCAAAATCCTTCTCTGCCGCTTTGGCGAGTTTTTCCCAGCTTACCTCAGAATAGGGGTGAATGATATCTCCCCCAAGAGCAGGATGCACCGTTACTGGAATATTCGCTTCGCACGATGCGGCAAGGGGGCTTATTGAGATATTGCCATTCCTTTTAAGAATCTCATTCCCGAGTGCTTCGCCAAGACCGAGGTTACTGCTGTAAGCTGTGTTGATCGCTGCTGCATAAACTTCTCCGGTTTCCTGCCACATGCCGAAACTGCCGTCTTTAATCCCTGATTCAACATCCTCTGAAGTTTCACCAAACAGGGCCATTTCGATATCATGTATGGTCCCCGCACCATTGGTGGCAAGGCAGTTGATGGTTCCGTTCTTCAGCCACTTTACGAGAAGGGGACCAAGACCGCATTTAATCACGTGGCCACCATACATGAAGATCCGTGAAGCTTCTGCGTTCTTTGCTCTGATGATAGCCCGGGCAAGTACCCTCATGTCCTTTACAGCAAGTATGTCCGGTAATGAGCGCACAAATTCAACTGTTTTCCGGTTCTTCAGGCCGGGATTCTTCAACAGAAGGCCTGAATCAACTTTACTGGTTCGATCAGCAAGGGATTTCATTCTCAGCTTTTCTCTGTTGAAATCGGTACTCAACTGTACTTCACCTCCATCAAAACCAGGCCTCGTCCCGGTAGTGAAGTTCCGGCTTTCTCACGGTTTCCTGTCTTAAGTAGCTCTGTTATGAGTTCAGGCGAAGCCGTTCCGGAACCGATATTGACCAGTGTTCCTGCCCATATCCTGACCATGCCCCTGAGGAACCTGTTTGCACTGATAAGAAAAGTCCATCCCGAATCATCCTCTTTGACATCCGCACTGATGACATTGACAATCCAATTGGAATTATCGCTTCCTTCCTTTGCCATCGCTATCCAGTCGTTCTCCCCTATGGAAAGCCTCGCCGCTTCCTGCATATCAGCCGTGTCAAGTTCCCAGGAAAGTGCCAGCGTATGGCAGTAAAGGTTCTTAAGAGGATGCTTTTTCTTTTCTATCCGGTATCTGTAAAGCCTTGAGACCGCATTGAACCTGGCATGAAATGATCGGTCAGCCTCCTCCACTGAAGTAACAGCAATGTCATCGGAAAGCATAGCTGGCAAACCTGTTTTTACCTTCTCAAACTCGTTAATCATTATGTCTGCGTGAGCAACCTGTCCTTCTGCATGTACTCCCGCATCGGTTCTGCCCGATCCTGTTACCGGAATATATCTTCCGCAGAGCTTTTCAAGGACGGCTTCAATATCTCCCTGTACGGTTCTGGTTTCCGGCTGAAGCTGCCATCCGGAGAAATCGGTTCCGTCGTACTCTATTTTCAACTTAACTCTGATAACACCCGTTTTCACAATACCTCCATGATACCTGCCAGAAAAACAAACCAGGCCAGGCATGCCGCTATGGCTGAAACTGCATTCTGCTTGCTCAAACTACTCTTCCCGGCCAGTTCAATCTCATTAACTGAAGAGAGTGCAGCGGTAAAAGAATCGCCAATACTCCTGCCGTTTCCCCTACTCTCTATGAATACTGCTTTAATCCTATCTGAGAAAGGGCCTGCAAGAGATACTACCATAGCAAGGCTTTCGGGCAATCCTGCAGGATTTGTCCTTCTTGAGGCTGAAAATAGGAGTTCTGAAGCCCTTGAAGCTCCCAGTGCCCCTGACATGGATGCCCCTGCGGCAATGGCGGCAATCCACCTCAGTGATCTTTCGGTCAGAACGTTGTTACCCGAAGTCACACCCAGGAACAATATAAAGGCGGGTGCAATGATTAGTAGAAGAATTCGCAAAGTTCCCTTCCTCGCTTCACCAAAGAGTCCTGCAACAGTAAAAATGAGATAGAACGGGAGTATCCAAATATTGACAACGAATGCTGAAGCGGGTCCGGCAACTAGTCCGGAAAAAAGGAGGATTGAATAGGCTGTATCAGTCATTCATATCCTTTTCAAGCCGTTTCATCACCAGTCTGAACTCAAGGGGCGGTGCTTCGTTGAATTCCATTTCAGCGCCTGTTATCGGGTGAATGAAACCAAGTGTTTCCGCATGAAGCATCTGGTGCCTGGCAATACGGATAACGTCATTAACCAGTTCCCTGTTACGGACAGTAGAAGCTATACCACCGGGATTATTCCCTCCGTATTTCTCATCCGCTATCACGGGGCATCCTTTCTCGATGGACAGATGAACCCTTATCTGATGAGTTCTGCCTGTTTCGAGTCTGCACTCTGTCATGCTTGCAAGCCTGAATTTACGCAGGATCCTGTAATTGGTCACAGCGCGTTTTCCACCCGTTATCACACCCATCTTCTGTCTGTTATTAAGATCACGCCCTATGGGTGCGTCTATTCTGTCAGCATCCGGTACCGGGGTATGCCATACAAGAGCGATGTAACGCCGTTTCACGGTTCTCGCGGAGAGCTGAGATGAAAGGCCACGGTGTGTAATGTTGTCTTTAGCGACCATCATCAGGCCGGTGGTATCCTTATCGAGCCTGTGCACTATTCCGGGCCTCAGCTCACCGGAAATACCCGAGAGGTTATTGCAGTGCGCAAGCAGCGCATTAACCAGGGTTCCATTTTTGCAGGTTCCTGAGGGGTGAATAACAAAATTAGCCTGCTTGTTCACTACGAGCAGGTGTTCATCTTCAAAGACGATATCAAGCTCTATGGATTCCGGAGAGAGGTCAACAGGCACAGCATCGGGAATCTCGAGCTGTATTTCCTGACCAATCCGCACATTGAAAGCGGGTTTTTTTACCTTAACACCATCCACAGATACATGACCATTGGCGATAAGTGTGTTTATGTAACTCCGGCTCTCTTCAAAATCATCCTGCATGACGAGATATGCATCAAGACGAAGCCCTTTCTCCCTTTCTTCAACTCTACTGCTGAAATACTCCAAGGTTAACTCCCCAGCCGTTTCACCAGATGGTAGCCAAAACGTGTTCTGATAATTCCTGATATTTCTCCTGGCTCCAGAGCGGAGACTGTGCTGTCCAGTTCCTCTGTAATTCCTCCAGGCGTAAAAGCGGGGAGCAATCCGCTGTCTACAGCGGAAGTGCAATGGGAATAATTTAAGGCCATTTTCTCAAAGGTAGCCTGTCCGGAAAGTATACTATCCTGAATATTCTGAATGGTTGCCAGTGCATCCTCCCCGTTGTCTGACGTGTCTCCTGTTGCCGTATTCCAGGCTATCAGTATGTGCTCTGCCCTGAGATACTCAATCTCACTGGTTGCTGGCAAAGCAGGTAGTGTATCGATATTTACTACCCTATCCGCATCGTCCGCAACACTTGAGTCTGTATCACCGGAAGCACTGCAGGAAGCAAACAGTAAGGCAGACAAACAACCTGCCGTAATTATTCTGACCAGAATCAAAGCCATCAGGAACCTCCACAGGGGTAAATATACAATATTTTCTGAGACTATCCGCTACACTGAATTATGCCAGTTGACATTCGAAGATTGGAGCATATTCATACAATGTATATAATATGATATTATTCAAGCAAACCGTTACGATTATCGAAAGGAGTCAATAAGTGAACAGTCAGGATTATTTTTCAGACCGGGCACTGGGAATGAAGAGATCAGTTATCAGAGAACTACTGAAACTTACCGCGAACCCCGGGATAATCTCATTTGCGGGGGGATTACCCGCACCTGCGACTTTTCCAGTGGATTTCGTTGAAGCTGCCGTTGATCATGTAATCGAGGAGGAACATGAAACAGCTCTTCAGTACGGCCCCACAGAAGGTGACGTAAGGCTCCGCGAAGATCTTGCGACAATCATGCGAATCGATGGAATCAAAACTTCCAAGGATCATATCCTTGTTACTACAGCCTCTCAGCAGGGGCTTGATCTCGTAGCCAAGATATTCTTCAATCCTGGCGACACCTGCATAACCGGTTCTCCAACCTATCTTGGCGGCCTCCAGGCTTTCAATAGTTACCAGGGAGTATCCATAGGTGTGGAGCTGGATGATGATGGCATGATACCCGAAAAGCTTCAGAAAACCATACAAAGGCTTGAAGGCGAAGGCCGCAGGCCAAAATTCATATATATAATTCCGGATTTCCAGAACCCAGCGGGAGTTACCATACCTGAATCAAGAAGGAAGGAAATTCTTGAAATTGCCCAGAAGGGCGAATACCTGATAGTTGAGGATACTCCCTACAGGCAGCTGAGATACAGCGGTGAGAACCAGTCCACATTTCAGTCCATGGCACCGGATATAGTTCTTTCACTCTACACCTTCTCCAAGATAATGCTTCCCGGTTTCAGGCTGGGATGGGCATGCGGACCGGACTGGGTAATTGACAAGATGATTATGGCAAAACAGGCTGTTGATCTGTGTACACCACCTTTCAACCAGGCCATTACTCATGCCATGCTTGTGAACGGAGCGCTTGAGAAGGGGCTTGAAAACACAATCAAGTTGTACAGCAAAAAAAGAACTATCATGCTGGAGAGCCTGAAGACAGAATTCGCTGATATGCCTGAGGTTAAATGGACAAAACCCGAGGGCGGATTATTCCTATGGCTGACACTGCCCGAGAATCAGAACACAGACGATCTTTTCCAGAAGGCGGTCGATGAAAAGGTTGCCTACGTTCCCGGGAGTGCTTTCTTCCCCGATAACGATAACTTTCAGAGTATGCGCCTGAACTTCAGCTACGCAAGCGAAGAGCAGATTGTTGAAGGTGTAAAAAGGCTGGCCCGTGTTGTTCGGGAAAATAACTGATTCAGATTAAACAAGAGATGAGTGCTGATACATCTGGTGTATCTTCGGAGTTTGAGGTATTTAACAGCGCAAAGATACGAAAAGGGTTTTATCTTTTCATTCTATATACAATCGCTGCCCTCCTGGCAATTTTTCTATACACCAATTCGGGAGATACTCTTGATGCGTTGAAACATATAGAATCCAGTTACTTTCTTCTGGTCCTTGGGCTTTCATTCCTGGATATGACCCTTGGTGCGCTACGGAATCACATCTATTTCATGGTGATGGCAAAAGAAGTAACATTCTGGACAAGCATCCGCGCAAATCTGGCTAATATATTCATGGGGGCGGTAACTCCTTCTCAGAGTGGAGGTGGCCCAGCCCAGCTTTACGTTTACTACAATGCGGGCGTGTCCATGGGAAAATCCATATCAGTTGGGGTTCTGAACCTTCTGGCAACCATAATCTTTTTCGTTGTTTCCGCTGGTTTTTCGATCTACATACTCAGGAATTCCTTTAGTTCTCTGATGCGCAGCATAATTTTCTTCTGCTTTGTGGTTTTCGTAATTCAACTGGTGATTTATTTACTGGCAGTATGGAAACCGGAATCAGCATTGAAAATAATCCAGAAACTTTCAAGAAAACTGGCCTCCATACTACCCCGCTTCGAGAAAAGAATTGCCAGTTTCACGGAAAAGATCGTTATGGAGCTTGCCGCATACAAGGAAACTTGCTCCATGTTCCTGAAAAAGCACATCTACATTCCCATTCTCGCGGTCTTCCTTACATTTATCCTTTACATCAACAAATTCATTATGGCTTACTTCATCATGGTGGGACTTGGCGGATCGGGGGATTTTCTGACAGTCATCAGTATACAGGCCCTGGTTCTGTTCATCTCCTATTATTCACTAAGCCCCGGGGCAAGCGGTATAGCTGAAATATCAATTGCGGCGCTCATGGCCTCAGTAATCAGTAAAGATTCTCTGGTTATCTTCGCTGTCCTCCAGCGTTTCTTTATCCTCTACCTGCCTGTGATATTTGGATCAATAGTGGTTTTCAAAGAGGCCGGTTTTGCCCTGAAAAGGAAGCGGCATCCGGATTGACCCAGCCTCACCTCTTCTGGCAGATGAATATCGGCATATCAATTCAGCCTGATCCTTTCCAGGCTAAATCAGATCGGTTTTTACTTCAACACGGTTCCGGCCGGATCTTTTTGCAGTATACAGGGCCGAGTCAATAAAAGAAATCGTTTCTTCTACATTTCCCAAAAAAGCTTCAGCAACCCCTATGCTGCAAGTTATGTGAAGTGTTCTTCCGTCGGGAAGAATATGATCTGTTTCCTCCATTTCTCTCCTTAACCTTTCCGCCAGCTCCCCCGCCCCCTGGATTCCTGTCTCAGGCATTACAATGCAGAATTCCTCACCTCCATACCTGCCGGCAAAATCAGTCTCACGAAGAATATTTGTTATTCTCGAAACTGCCGAAATGAGAATTGCATCACCGGCAATGTGGCCATGAGTATCGTTTACCACCTTGAAGTGATCAAGATCAATCAGCATTGCAGCCAGCGGTCTGTGATATCTCTCTGCCCTTGTCATTTCCTCTTCGAGTCTCTTCATCAGATGCTGCCGGTTAAAAAGTCCTGTAAGGCTATCGGTTCTGGCCAGGTGCTCAAGCTCCATTTTCGCCTGCACACGCTGTGTAATATCCTGCACTATGGTGTCGAAATGAACCAGCCTTCCTTCTGCATCGAAGGTGCCCCTTGCATCAAATGAACCAATCAGTTCATCACCGTTTTTGCGCCTGAGATGAACCTCATAGTTCAGAACCGAACCCTCGCTCCTCAGGAGTTCTATCATTCTGGCGCGCTGTCCGGGATCAACCCAGACATCTTTGAGATGTACATTCTGGAGTTCTTCAAAGGAATCAAAACCCATCATTCTTACAAGAGCACTGTTGGCAGTCTGAAGTATTCCATCCTCAGCAGCCCTGTAGATTCCAACGGGTAGATTCTCCTGCAGATTCCTGTACCTTTGATCTATCTCATTCAGAGCCCGGGATATTGCTTCCGATTCTTCTTCGGGGATCCATTCGGTCAGAAAGAGGGAATTACCGCAGCTTTTACTGTATAGCGCAGCAGTTTCTATCCTTATTGCACTTTCTATTCCAGAAAAGGGAATTCTAACGGAATGTGAAAAACGTTCTCCGGGTGGAAGAGAAACAAGTCTGTTAAAATAGGTTTCGCTTCCTTCATCATCACTGAAACTGAGCATCTCAGAACTGTCCTTGGAAACCTTTATCATTTCAGAGAATGAATCCCTGAAAGCCTTACTGGTCAGAATTATGCATCCTCTTGTATCCAGTACGGCAATTCTGAGCGATGATCTCCATAACAACTCTCTCAGCAGTTCGCCTGAATTGTCAGACATGTTAAATTCCTTTTCATTATTCGATTTCTGTCAGATCAGCTTCAAAAATACTCCGCCACTGCAAAAATCAGAATTCCGATGACAATAACCGTTGCCTACATGAAGATATCCATAAAGCAGGATATCCGTCAATTCCCAATCAGCGCAGTGTTCAATAAGCAGAACAGCGGATAGACTAAAAAATTTCCGGAAACTTCTTCCAGAAATCAGGTATGTTTAAAATTGATTTTCAGCTCATATTTAGATAGTATATGTTTATGGGGAGAATTCCTATGAAAAATATTGATATCAAAAAAGAATATCTGGATGATCTGTGCGGGCTTTACAATCGGCGATATCTGAACATAAAAGGTCGAGAATATGTGCAGAAAGCCAACCATACGAATAAACCCTTATCAGTCTTGCTTCTCGATCTCGATCATTTTAAGAATGTAAACGACACGTACGGACATTCCATGGGTGATTCGGTACTCGTTCAGTTTGCATCCTTTCTTGAGAAACTTCTCAGGCAGAATGATACCGTATTTCGCTACGGTGGAGATGAATTTATCTGTCTTCTGCCAAATACCGATTTCAAACAGGCAACCAGAATATCAAACAGGTTTATTGAACAATGCAGGACAACGGAATTCGCAAAAATCAGGCTGACAATGAGTATTGGCATTGCCTCCTGTCCCGAAGATGGTTCTGACTGGTTAACCGTTTTCAATGTTGCCGATCAAAGTCTCTACAGCGCGAAAAGGCACGGCAGAGACCGAATTGGAACGCGAACCCTCGAAGAAAAGAGCCTGATCATTCCTACTGTTGAGATGATAGGAAGATCTTCAGAGCTTTCATTGCTTGAAGATCTGATAGAATCTGTTATCTCCTCCAAGGGGAATGCAGTATGTATCAGTGGTGAAGCTGGTGTTGGAAAAAGTCGACTGTTTCAAGAGTTATTTGCCAGATCTTCGGAGAAGAGCATATTCGTATGCAGTAATTTATCTCCCACGACCTGTTCAATTCCCTATTACCCTTTCAGGGAAATTCTTCGTTCTCTGATATTCATGCGGGATGAGCATCACTTTGACAGCCTTCCCAGGGTTTACCAGATAGAACTTGCCAAGATCGTTCCTGAAATACTGAGAAAGCCTGTGGAAGAAGGCAAAGATGTTCTGATGGTTGACAGATTCAGACTCTTCGAAGGCGTGAGGAAATTCCTTGAGCTTCAAATTGTGAACTCTCCCATGTTCATCTGCATTGACAATATTCACTGGGCTGATGAGAATTCGTTTGAGCTTCTCCACTACCTTGTAAGAGCCTTCAAAAACAAATCCATTCTATTCATACTGGTTTATCGTATTGAAGAGATTCAACACACTGCTTTCCAGGATGTTCTTCATTCCATGGCCCGTGGAAACCTTATAAGAAAAATCATCCTTAAGCCTCTGGAAAAATGTGATGTCACAAGGATGATTTCCTCTATTATAGACGCAGAATCTCCATCAGGACTTGTTGATTACATTTACAAAGAAACCGGGGGCAATCCTTTTTTCATAGAGGAATTGCTGAAATCTCTGAAAAATGACGGTGCTCTGAACTGGAACGGAAGTAATTACGAATTGGATGAAAGTTCAGCGAAGACAATTCCGTATTCAATAGAAGGAGTAATCGAAAGAAAGCTGCAGAAACTTAGCGACAAAGCTTATTCACTCCTGGAGCATGCCTCCGTAATCGGAAGAGCATTCAGTTTCAGCTTTCTCCGCGCCGTAACAGAGATTAACGAGGGGCAGCTCTTTGATCTTCTTGATGAGATCTTCAAAAATAGACTGCTTTCGGAGAAAGACGGGGAGCATTACTTCTTTTCTGAGAATATTATCAGGGAAATAATCTACAATCGTATGAGTAGAACAAGGATGAGCCGGTTTCATCACGAAGTCGGTGAGAAACTTCTCTCGCTTAACAGTGAAAACATTGAAAAAGTTGTAGAAGAACTTTCCTATCACTTCTATCAATGTGGTGACAATGAAAAAACGGTTGAATTCAGTATCATTGCCGGAGATAGAGCGAAAGCCGCATATGCGAACCGGGATGCAATCAGGTTTTACACCAGAGCAATAGACTCTTCTCTGGAATCTTCAGAAAACGCAAGTACCAGAACAAAATTATCTGAATGCCTCAGGAACCGTTCTTCCGTATATAACCTGACAGGAGAAAACGACCTCGCGATAGCCGATCTTGAGAAGGCGATAAGTCATTCGGATTTAACAGGAGATCTTTGTGACAAAGCGGATAGTCTCAGTGATATCAGCAAGGTTTACAAGGATATTTCTTCCTACGACAGGGCGGTGGAATCCGCCGAGAACGCACTCAAGATATACAGGAAAGAAAAAAACATAACGGGTGAAGCGTTCAGTTTAACCAGAATCGCCATTGGAAAACGCATGCTACGCGAATACGAGGTTTCAATCAGTTACTTCCAGCGTTCTCTTGAAATAGTAAGGAAGCATTCTCTTCATGAGATTGAAGTGAAGGCACTGAACGGTATGGGTTCATCCTATACCGGAATGGGTGATTATGAAAAGGCACTGAAGCTCTACAACGAATCCTTGCGTCTCAGCAGGAAAGTAGGCGACAAAGCAGGGCAGATAGCCTCACTGGTAAATATAGGAAATGTCAATTATTACAAGGGAAATTTCGGGGGAGCCATTGAACTGTATCGAAAAGCAATGATTATCATCAGAGATATCGGGAATCGCAGATCCGAAGCTATTACATGTAACAATCTTGGCTGCATCTGCATACTTATGGGAGACTATTCAAATGCCCGGAAATACCTGAGTAATTCCCTGGAGAAATACATAGAAACAGGAGATAAGGTCAACGAAGCCGGATGCAATCTGAATCTTGGAGAGATGTACGCCAGACATGGTAAGATCAAAAAGGCGATTGATCTGATCGATGATGCAATAAGGATATATGAAAATACGCCCGATCCGGATGGACTCACTAAATGCTTCATTCGAAAGGGCAGGGCTTTTCTTGAGAACAACGATATTAAGAATGCCGGAGATTGCTTCAGCAAAGCTGAAAAAGTTGCAGAGAGCATAAAGTCCAGTTTTCTGATTGCTTCAGTACTGGCAGCAAGAACAACCCTTCATCTGGAAGAAGGGAATATCGGTAACGCAAGAAAGCTTCTTGAAAAACTTCTGTCGCTTCTTCAAAAACTCGACTCAAATGAAATTCAGGCTGAGGCAGATTATCTTGAAGGTCGAATGTTCCTTGAAGAAGGGGATTATGACACCGCAGAATCATGCTTTAACAGGTCGTTTTCGCAATTCGAGAAGCTTAATGAGAAGTTTATGCTGGCCAAGGTTTTATACTACCTGGGTATGATGTATGAACAATCAGGGAATGAAATGAAGGCTGAAGAAAAAACCAGGCAGTCACTGGAAATATTCACTGAACTTGATGCGGCTATATGGCTGGGAAAATTCAACAGGTAGGGGCCGGACGTCACTTGCGGCACTTACAAAACTATTCATGGCTTATAAGATAGATTATCCGATATTCCAGCTCTCTCCGCGAAATCATCCCCTAATTCACCGTTTTTATAGCCTGCTCAATTGATGCAGCAGTGTATCTGGTTGCAGCTGTATCATCTGACTGGCATGCAGCTATCAAAAGTAATACTATTATGAACGATAATCTTTCCTGCTGTTTCATTTCATCCTGCTTTTGAAAATCACCCGGTGCCCTTCGCACAATCGGTACTTTGTATTCTCCAAGCAGTTTTCCTATTCCAGGACCCCTTTTATTCCCTGAAGGCTTCTCCTTGACTAAATACGTAAACATCTGTATACATCTTATTAGATTTATGGTGATCCTGTCATGAATGTATGCTTCATCTTATGTGAATAACATGGATCATGATTGGTAAGGGAAGTCAGTTCATCATACTCCTGCCGCAGAAGACAGCTGTGGGCTGTGCTTCTCAAGAAAGTCTGGGACATCGATGCTTTGAAATGTCCGAAGTGCGGAGGACAATAGAGGTTGGTTGAGAATACTCGAATTCGGCTTCAGAGGGCAGGTGCATCTTCATGTGGTGTTCCCGGAGCTTGTTCGCTGCTTGTTTTGTTGACGTGGGTGGTTTCGGTAAATATGGTTAATTTCAGGCAGGAATCGGAGGTTTATTGGAACGAATGGGCTGCTTTGCGAGCAGATCAAGAAATTGTGGAAAATCCACTTTCCTAGCGCGCCGGGAAAAGCTCGGTGTATCTTGCGGGGTGAGAGTATACACAGTCAGAAATTGGGAATACGGTTTGCCAATCTTGCTGGAGTAGATGATTCAATGTTCGGCGTTGCTTCTGAATATGGCCAGAGGCTTTTCCAAGAGTGTCTAGAAGGTTATTTAACGGAAATTAGAAGTTATAAACTGCTTTTTAAAATAGCTGCGGGGTCAGGTCTGATTTTAACATTTTAACATACGTTTTGGGGGTCGTTT
>JAUVLV010000045.1 GCA_030600545.1 Candidatus Aegiribacteria sp.
CTGAACAATGCTCCCCCTTCGCTCCAGTTCCATTACAGAACTTTCATCGCTACTACGGGTCGCTCCGCCCCTGTGCTCTGCATCGGTACTCTCATACTAACGGGACCTCCGCTTGTATTTCTCCCTTTACATCAGAGCGACGCCGGGTAGACCGGAGGAATTTCACCTCCAGTCTCCCACAGATCCGTACGTGAGCCTCTCGACTCATACGGCTCCTTGCAGCCATCCTCTCATTGCCTCTCGACAACGAGTCGATACAGATCAAGGCAATTCCTTCCAGCAAACTTTGCTGGTTGATTGATTCGCCCTGTAAGCTGCCTCGTCCCCTTCGCTCCAACGCCATTATAGCGTCTTCATCACTACTACAGGACGATCCGCCCCCTTCATGAGCATCGATACTTTCCCCCTTCGTGGTCCTCACTTATAGGGTTTTCTCTTTGCATCTCATGAAGAGTTCCCACGTTCCGCGAGAGAGCCCGGATCAAGCTCGTGCCAACTGTACGCCGGATGCCATCCAGGCAGTAAGCAGGTTTCCCCTGGACTTATCGTGGAGCAGAACCTAAACCCCACTTTCGACACCGTCCGTGAACGTTTTCGACGCTTACGTTGGTTCGCTTATCGCTCACCTTCTTGACCCATACTTGACGCATGTACTACGCCTTTTCCTCAACGCTCACCACCACGGCTTTTACACCGCAGCAGCTTGAGGTAGTTTGAAGCCTACACCTGCATGTCGACCTCGGAGGACCTACCTCCATCTCTCTCGCAGTTACGCCCGCTCCCTTGAGTCGGACTCGTGGCGCAAAGGTTCACACGTTCCGCATAAAAGCCTGTATCAGGTTCACGCCACCTTCATACCGGAAGCCATCTGGCCAGTAAACAGGTCCCCGCCAGACTTATCCCGGGGTAACAAGCATCCCCCGGTTTTGACCTCATCTTATTCACTTTCGACATTTCAGCAGTGGTTCACTTGCGTTCGTCTCCCTGAAACTCACCTGACAGGGTCTATGCCCTGCCTTTTCCGTAACGCTCACCACCCCGGCTCTTGACCGGCGCAGCTTACGGTGGTTTGAAGCCTCCTCCTGTAAGGCGGCTTCGAGGGGCCTTCCCTCATCTTCTATGCAGCATAGTCATGCCAATGTTACTTCATTAGCACTTCCTTTCATGGCACACACTGGTCTGTGAACCTTGTGCAGACTACGTTCCCTGGCAGTATGATGTTCCTGAAACAGAGGTTGGATAATAATTCACGAATCCGACTTCAGGGGGAGTGTATACCTTCATACCGTGTTCCCGGTGCGTATTTGTCAGCAACGATGTTTGACTGCTGGTATCTCAGGCCGTATGGTCGCTTTCAGGAGGGAATCGGAGAATTTATCGGGACGAATATGCTGTTTCAGGAAAACTGTCGGAACGGTTTGAAATCAAGATTCCTATTGCTTATTTCCGAAGAAGGCTAAATGGAAAGAGGTTTATCTGGTATGAGATTATGGAAAGATCGCCGCAAGAATCGTTCAGAAATACCGATGAAGGCTGTCAAAATACAGCTTGAGCATATTGCTCGTAAAGGAGGCTTCAAATCAGCTCTGTTGACTACCGAAGATGGTTTTGCTGTGGTCAATATAGAATCTGAACTGGATTCCAGTTCACTGGCAGCGTTAGCTGGTTTCATCTGGACAATGAACATGAACGTCCTTGACCTGACAGGATTTGAGGGATTAGATCAAATAACCATGAGCGGACCATCAGGTGATTCTGTCATCTGCCAATCCTTTGAAGTTATGGATCAGCCTTTTGTCCTTATTGTTATTGCCAGCGTAGAGTCACAGTATCGTAAGCTGACTGATCACGCAGTGGAGGGAATAAAGCGTATCCTGGTATAGAAACAAGAAGATGTCAAACGATTTAAGGAAATAAAAGCAAGTACACATTCATGAGCATGTATGAATTCTGCAGCATTATCATCAGGTTTCAAGTAACCATCCTGAGATGAAGCATCCCCCGTGCCAAACCATTATAACTGGAAACCTGCTGCCTTTATGGCTCCCTTTTCTTATTCGGTTGCCAGCAGGCTATCCACGGCGGAAAACAGCATATCTCCTATTTCAGGATTTGCTCCCACTTCAACGAAGGTTATTCTCACCTCCTGATCGATAATGTACATGGTCGGAATTCCAGCTATATTGTAATCCTCAGCAACGTCATCACCTTCAAGGAGAAGCCAGTATGTGAACCCTATGCGGATTACATCCCATGGCAAGATTCATCCGCGGTTAGAGCTTTATTAGATTTGACAGTTTTCCGGCAAGAGCATCCAGATCTCCCCTCGTGTGCAGGGACCGTTTGCGGAATCCAATACATCTCAGCAAAAGGGGAAAGGACCATCCGATCGACCTTCGGATCATTCTTAACTCGAACTCATAAGGATTGATGGTTCTCCTTCCCCTGTTCATGGGAGCCTTATCCAATAATCTTACGATTTCAAGCAGAAAATCCAGTATTTTTCTTACTCTGCTGAAGTTTATCCAATCGATTCCATCCTCCGACTGATGGGAATGGCGCCCTCGACCCTTGCTGAGGAAGAGATACGGCTGGCCGCCGATTCTGAAGACATGATGATCTGACATATCACCTATATACCTGTTCAGAGTGGGGAGTATCCTGAGCTGTCTGGTGCCTGACCCCGCCTTCTCTACAATAGATGGAAGCTGGGAATGGCTCTCCGATCCCAGGACGAAAAGTAGTTTGCGAAGACTTGGCAGGAGCATGTCTACCAGAGGGATACCCACCTGGAAATCGTGACCGATCATATCGAGGATAATTACACATGCAAAATCCAGTCCCCTGCAGTGATCCCTGTAGAACCGTATGGATCCCATGTTCTCAGTTTGAAAGAAAGGTACCTCTTCCGCATCAAAGAACGTCAGTATCACGTTACGCCTGGGAGTATTTTTCATGAGGATTTCAGCAGCGTGAAGAAGGAGAGCTAATGAAACCGCATTATCGTCTGAACACGGTGCATCGATTGCGCTGTCGTAATGAGCGCCTATCAGCACCGGCATGGCTGTTCTGTTGATCCCGTGTACAAGGCCTGCGAGGTTTGTGAATTCGATCTTCTTGCCACTGGTTGGATCAAGGGCAGTGTAGGGAAGGGAGTAATCATAATCAAGGAAATACTCCAGTCCTATTTCTCCCATCCTGCGCTTCAGGTATTGAAGAGCAATTTCATGACCAGGCTGCCCTACGCGTCTTCCATGTGGTAACGAGAGATTAACTGTATCCTGTTTAATTATTTTGTCTCTGTAATGTGTTGAAACGGTGGATGATCTATTCAAGATGAATAAAATCCCTTCTTTTCTATTCGACTCAATATCGTTTATTACTTCGCTTATTACCGTTACGCTTGCAGAAGGCCAGTGCTGTAAACAGATCTCCTTTATTCCTGCTTGAATATCACTGCATCGATTGCGTTCTGCAAGAAGCTGCAACTGAGAAACGGGTTTTGCAGATCAAAAAGCAGGCTGCTATAAAATCAGCGTCTCCTTATAAGATCAACCCGTCATACATTTCCTTTTTTATAACAGCACTTTCATTCTTATGGAACGGGTTGACTCGCTGCAGGATTTTAAAGTTTTTTAATTAATTGACAGCAGCAGCATGAACGGATATTATGCTTCTAAGATAACTGGTTTGAGAAGGCTTTGGGGGCAAGGGGTATGCCGAATAAGGAAATCCTGGCGCTGGAAAAGGAACTGGAAGAACTCAGGCTGTTGCCTCCCGGTTTGGAACTTGCGGTTATGCTGAACAAACTTGCTTTTACCTGTATGCATTCAGATCCCCGGAAAGCGGAAGCTTACGCTATGGAAGTGCTGGATCTTACTGAAAATCTAGGGTTTCCTGATGAGCAGGCAAAAAGCTGTAATACTCTTGGTACAATTAGTCTTGAGTCGGGGAATTTTACTGAGGCGATGTCTTATTGCAGAAAGTCCATGGAAATATCCGAGGAGCTTGAGGATAAGAGTGGTATGGCAACCGCTCACGGTACTTTTGCTAATGTATACTGGGCCCAGGGTATGATTGATAAAGCTCTTGAGCACATCTATGAAGCTCTCAGATTGAAACAGGAAAATGGTTCAGGTAAAGATGAATTGGCCTCCTGCTACATAAATATTGGTGCATGCTACAGCACATTGAATCGCCTGGATCTGGCGCAGTCATCCTTTGAGATCGCGCAGAAGATCTTCGAGGGGTCCGGTAACCGCAATAAAATGTCATACCTATACCATAACATTGGTGCTGTCTATGTAAGAAAGGAAGAACTTGACGAGGCCCGGGAGTACTTCCGGAAAGCCCTTGATATCAGGGAAGATCTGGGAGACAAGAAAGGTATCGCAAGCACTCTGGGCAATCTGGGAAGCCTGCATGAAGACCTTGGCGATAACGAATCAGCTCTGGATTTCTTCATCAGAAGTCTTGAACTGTATGAGGAGATCGGCAACAAAAGGGGAATCGCCAATACATGCGCCAGTATTGGCGGGATATACACTGCACTGGGCCGTCTCGATGAAGCTGAAGAACTTATCAGCAGAGGCCTTTCGATAACAAGAAAGCTTAAGATAAAAGACTGGGAAATTCTATGCCTGGAGAAGATAATAGATCTGTACGAAGCAAAAGGAGATCTGCAGAAAGCACTTTCATATTCCCGGGAACTGAATACCTGCGTTGAAGAACACCTGAACGAGAAGAGCATGGAGAAGATAGCGGGGCTGCAGGTTCAATTCGAGACAGAAAAGAAGGAAAAAGAAGCCGAGATCTATCGCCTGAAGAATGTTGAGCTTTCTGAAATGAACGATCAGCTTCGTGATGCCCTGGCTCATGTGAAAACACTTCAGGGAATGTTTCCTATCTGTGCTTCATGCAAAAAAGTCAGGGATGATGATGGTTACTGGCAGCAGATTGAGTCTTACATCTCAGAACACTCCGATGCGAAATTCTCTCACGGTCTTTGCCCCGAATGCATGATCAAGCTATATGGTAAAGAATTCCTCAGCGATCAGCCCCGGAAGTAGAGCATGCCTTCAGAATGTTTGTTGTTATGAATGAGGTTGGAACATGAAAACTGGAATAATGATCCGGATTGTTTTTCTTTCTGCTCTTGCTCTGTTAATAAGTTGTGGTGAATCGGGTACGGATATTCTACGGCGGAGGCATTACTCTCGATATATCATCGGTGAGCATGGAGAGAGAGGGTGTAAAAACCGATGAAACGGGCAGCGAACTGGGTGCTTACGGCAATCTGGGAATGATCTTTCCCACGGGAGGTACAGACATCGAAGCCAGTCTGAAATATCACCTTATGAATTTCGACTTCGACCTGGCCTGGTTCGGTCTCACAGCCGGTATATACTTCTAGCAATTAAAAATAAATATTATACGGGGATATGCATACTCTGCTGCATGTCCCCATTACTAAGTACTGGTCAGGCATATGGGTGTGCGAGAATATCCTGGATTGTCAAGCTTAATAAAGCTGTCAGACACAAATACCTATACAAGGTCTAGCCAAAAATCACATCTGCCGGAATTGCAATCTTATTCTGAAAATTCAGAAACAGCGAGTTTAAATTCTGTTAGTGTCGCAAGTGACGTCCGGCCCAATTACATGGGCGATTACAACTCCGTCGGCATATCTGTCCACCGTAAAAAGCTGTCCTTCGTGCATCAGTGCTATCCCCACAGTGCCATTCAGTGCCCAGCTGTCCAGGTACTCTCCATTCATGTTGTACCTGTGGATTGCTGTTGTCATCTGCGGTTCACCACCATCGGATAACCGCCCCCCATCCTCAGTGAACATTGGCAGGATAACGTTCACCATTCCGTCGGGACCTATGAAAATGTCTCTGCAAAGAACCATCCATGCTCCGCTCTGAAGGTCATTAATTATCTCCCCCTGGGGAAATACAGTCTCAGCAAACAAATCAGTCGTACCTGTCACTGGATCGATTTTCCAGATTCCTGAAAGGAATCTTGATATCACCAGGATGCTGCCATCCGGTGCCAGCACACCGTGAAGATGCCTGTTTATATAATTCAGGTACTTAAGCTCTTCGGGTAGTTCGCCGCAGGAACCCAGGAATTCTCCCTTAACATCGTACATGTTCAGCGTTTTCTCCTCAACAAGACTGAGTACACAAAGAGTGTCGTTTTTCCACATGACATCGAAGGGGCACTGAATGAGAATATCGGTCATGAACTCACCGGAAGAACTGACCAGCGAAATCCTGTTGTTGAACATATCGCATACGGCTATCCTGGAATTACCGACGGCAACTTCACCGATACCGTTGAAATGTCCGGGTCCCTCACCCGGTTCGCCAACCTTCCAGAGCTGCTCCCCGGTCGTGAGGGAAACCGCCACAAGAGATTGATCCGACGGGTCACTGACGTACATTGTATCTCCACTAAAGGAAAATCCTTCAACATTGAAGAAGGGAGGCATCTCCTGCCCTCCGTAAACCTCAGCTTCCAGCAGTTGAATGCGGTGGCTATTATCTTCCCAGAGGCCATCTCCGCTCTCCTCCGCCCAGGAGACCCATTGGGAGAGAGTGTCGGGTTGTTCAACCGCTGTTTCGGTTTCAACGGCTTCCGTTTCCGGAGCAGGATTCTCACCGCATGAAAAGCTTATTACTAAAAGAAAAATCGATATTGATACTCCTGCAATCAGCTTCATATTCATAACCTCCCGGTCTGTTACATATTGAAATGTGTCATGTTATCGAGTACTGCAGCATCACCAAAAGTAAGGAAAATGAGGGTATACAATTAACCGCTGTATAAAGAGTAGCAGGAAAACAAGCATCGGCAGAATGGCACGTTTCTGGAACCAGATTTCCCTGACTCTCATGGGTTTGAGATCCCATATGCTCCAGAGAGGTTTGAGAATGTACCATATCAAAGAAAAGAATACACTGAAATCAAGTAGCGCTCTTCCGTTCTTTCCAAGCCAGCATGAGAATCTGATTGCCGCCCATATGTCAAACAATTTCCAGACAAGAGTGTCAATTACAACCGTAATTGTCCCAAGCTGCCATACGCATATCATTATACTCAGAAGAATAAGCCTTGCTGACCAGCTTTCCCTTCCTATCAAACCCAGTATGAATCCGCATATCTGCGTGAAACCAATGAAACCTACAAGGTAAAATAGACCGACTCTCCAGTTAATGAGCATTGAGCCCAGAACAGATCCATCCGATATTCTAAGATCGTTTACAATAACCCCGATCAGGAACAAGATCGTTAGAACAGCTATCCGCGGTATAATCTTGTATTTGAGAAGGTTCCAGCGACTGATGGGAAGCGAAAGAAGATACTCTGTAGCCCCATCCCGTTCCTCAGCTTTGAACATATTGTAAGCCAGGTAAACGGCCGTTATCAGTATAAAGAGATCCAGCCCGTTGGACATGTACTCAATGAAGGTGAGACCGGTCTGGTAGACTGCCTGGTCCGCAAGAAAAAGCAGCGGTATCAGAATGAAGAATGCCATGATAAAAACCGTCTGCCTGATCGTTTCCTTCAACTCTCTAATCCACATATCTTACCTTCCAACCAATCGGAGCTGAGATTTTAAATCCATCATGATGAAAACAGGTATACAACAGGGAATGCAAGTACGATCAGCGGCACCATCGCCCTTTTCGCAAATGACAGTTCCCTTGCGCGAACAGGCTTGAGATCCCATTTTTTGTAAATGGGAATCAATATCAGTGCAATAAAACCGAATTCAACAAGAATGTATGGCAGCAAAGAAGCAATGAAGCTGTCTTTCCATATGAATTCAGGCTGTATACTGTTTATAATGTAAACACAGATCGTCATAACGAACAGCATCGATCTTGCTATCCAGCTTTTTCTGCCGACTATTCCTAGTGTAAAACCGCAAAGCTGAGCGAACCCAACAAAAGCCACTATACCGATAGGGATGAAGTTGGTAACGAAGGGTATTATTACAATAGGAACAAGCAGAACTGCAACACGCGGAACAGTTTTCCAGATGAGGAATTTCCAGCGGTTGATGGGCAGGGATAGAATGTATTCAACTGCGTTATCCTTCTCTTCGGGTCTGAACATGTTGTAAGCCAGGTACCCTACCGCTATCATCCAGAGAAGCGCGAAACCGCCAGTCATGTATTCTGTAAAAGTAACACCTGTTTTGTACAGGGAGCTGTCAAGAAGATAGACCAGCGGCATTACCGCCAGAAAGGCCATGATGAAGCCCACCTGTTTCAGTGTGTCCTTAACCTCTTTAAGAAACACCGTACTCGCCCCCCATGAAAGCGGTCATTATTTCCGTAAGGTCCATTTCCCTGATATTCTCATCGGCGATTTCTCCGTATTTCCGTTCGAACGGATAAACGATATGATGTTTTTTACCTATAACATTTTCGGTAAGAAGTACGTGATATTCCGGTGGTATTTCTTCAGCGATTATCCTTCTTGTTTTTGCCTTCAACTCGTCCACCGATTCATCAAGACGGATTCCATCACGGCCCAGGAAAATCACCCTGTCCGCGAGATGTTCTATGTCGTGAAAATTCAGGTTCACCATCACAACAGTGGGGCTTTTTTCCTCCATTACTTCGATTAGTTCCCTGAAAAGAATATCGCGGAGATACGGATCAACAGAATGAAGGACTTCATCTATCAGTATCAGCTCGGGATTTGTGGACAGTATTATCGACATATGCACAATTACCTGCTGGCCGATCGACAGTTCATAAATATGCCTGTTTACGTCAATTCCCGCTTTTTTCGCCAGTTTCAGCCTTGATTGCTTTGTACCGAATATTCCCGCATGAAATTTCGCTGCTTCAAGAGGTGTCATACTCTTGTAAATACTCAGGCTGTCCGGCAGGAAAGCTGTTTTCTGTCTTGGGTCTGTCCCTTCCGTATAGCCATGATCGATCTCTCCGGATTGAGGTATCAGAACTCCAGCCAGAAGCCTGAGAATCGTGCTTTTACCCATACCGTTAGGACCCGTTATCATTACTGCTTCTCCAGCTTTTAGCTCAAGATTGAAATCCTTTAAAATCTTCGTTGAGCCGTAGGCAAAAGAAATATCACTCATTCTTATCATGTTCGATCTCTCCTTTCAGCCTTTCAGAAAGACCTTTCATGATCTCATCTGCGTTAAGTCCTAATCCTGCCGCTTTAGAAACGTATTCATCGGTGAGTTCCTTGAAAATTTCAGTTCTATTACTCTGCAGTTCTCTGCCACTGGCACTGACAAATACTCCAAGCCCTTTCCGGGAAGTTACAAATCCGTCGGTTTCCAAATGTCGGTATGTCTTCGCGACCGTATTCGGATTTATCAGTATAGCGGAGGCAAGCTCCCGGATAGAGGGAAGTTTTTCTCCATCATTAAGTACTCCAGATACGATGTGAATGATTATCTGCCTTTTGAGCTGCTCATAAACCGGCACTGCTGACCTTGAATCAATACTGTACATTACCACCTCGTTTCATTATCTGTATTACTATCATAGTACAGTAGTACAGTGTGTCAAGGGGTACGTCTACGAATTCAAATATTTACTTATATGCGTGTTTGAATCGTCTCATTATTTTCTAAAACTGAAAACCGCAGGGCAGATGAATATGCAGTTTGAGCAGTTTTTTCCTATTTCAAGCCAGGAACAGGAATATTTCTCGGGGTATTACCAACATTGACAATGTTGGATATATACCGTTTACCAGCATTGACAGTGTTGGTTTCCTCGTATATAATTCGTATCGGGTGGTTATATGGAAACTTTATATCTCGAGCAATTGATAAACGATCAGCGTAAAGAACTGCTATCAAGGGACACCGGTATAACCAGAGAAGTCCCCTGGCGGAATCAGCTGAACCTGGACAGGATAGTTGCCGTTACGGGTATAAGAAGATGCGGCAAATCAACGCTTTTGAGGCAGATAGCTGAATATTACGGATCAAATTTCAATTACATCAACTTCGATGACATAAGGCTCACGGGCTTTACCGAATCTGACTACGATCTTCTTCTGACTATTTTCAGCAGATCGAAAAGCTCATCTATTTATCTCTTTGATGAAATTCAACTTGCTCCGGGCTGGGAACGCTATCTGAGAAGACTTCATGATCTGGGATGCAATATCGTTATAACCGGCTCCAACAGCTCGCTGCTCAGTAATGAACTGGGAAGCCATCTTACGGGAAGATATATCCGACTTGAACTTTTTCCGTTTTCATTTAATGAGTTTCTTGATTACAAGGATTTCAAATCTGTTCAGGAGTCAACAGATTCCGTATCTCAATTAATGCAATTGAGCACCGATTACATATTCAACGGTGGATTCCCCGAGTTCTTAAAGCACAGCAGAAGAGAACTTCTTGAGCAGACATACAGTGATATAATTTACCGTGATATCATAGCCAGGCACGGTATTAAGGAACAGATGGCTTTCAGGGAACTTGTTCAATACCTGATGTCTAACCCGGGAATGAAAATATCTTACGGAAAACTGTCAAAACAACTCGGGTTCCGAAGCTCCACCTCCGTGAAGGAATACATTTCTCATATGGAGGATGTATATCTGTTATTCCAGATACATAAATTTGACTGGTCTTTAAAACGCAGCCTTTTGGCACCCAGAAAAATGTATCCTGTAGACAATGGTATGAGTCGAGCGGTTGCTTTCCGTCTTTCACCAAATCGGGGGCATTTACTTGAAACTGCCGTTTTCAACCATCTAAGACGGTTCGGGTCACCATGGTATTATTCCGGCCAGAGGGAATGTGATTTCGTCATTAAAAATCGGGATTCAGATTACCGGTGCATTCAGGTTTGCTGGCATCTTGATGGAGACAATCAGGATAGAGAACTGGTAGGGCTTCAGGAAGCCATGGATTATTTTGACAGCGGATCTGGAACGATCGTGACCTACGATCAGGAAAGTACCATCAAACTTCCTGAAGGGAGAACTGCCAGGCTTGTTCCATTCTGGAGATGGTCACAAACACAGGAAAATACATCACATTAATCAGTATGCAGTAGAATGACAGGTATTGTGAAAGAGCCCGGTCGAAGCCGGGCTCTTATTTATCAGTATAACTGAAGTTACTAGAAGTTCATTCTCCAGCCTAGGTACATATCGGTATAACCGTCAGTGTTATCAGCTTCAAATGAGTAATTCCGTCCACCTATCTGAATCGTGTTCTTGGGGGTCAGATAGCAGTTCAGACAGAAATCCATAACTGTTTTGTTATCCTTGGGCTCAGTCGCTCCGCTGGAGAGATTTGTTTCAGGACTGAGGCTCTCGTAACGCACGACAGGCATTATGCCTGAAAGGAAACTGTTTTCAAGACCGAAGTTGGCGCCGAGTGTTGCGTAGTAGGCTGTTCCGGCTTTTTTCTCGCAATTTGTGTAATCCGGTCCGGCGTATCCGGCCTGCATGAACTCACCCTGGAAGATGAGGTCAGCGGTTTCCGAAAGAGGATAGTCCACAAGCACGTATGCGTCGATTCCAGTTGCGGACCATTCTTCGACTGTAATTACGACTGAAGAATCAGGATTTATTACTATTATTTCTTCGTGCTCAGGCTGACCTATCATCGCAGGACCACCGGCTATGGTGAGCCATTCTGTGGGCTTAATGGTAAGCAGTGCGGCGAATTCCTTGTTCTGGGATGTATCAGCGTCGGTATAAGTGCCCGTACCGTTGAAGTAAGCAACATCTATGCCGACCATATCTAACTGGCCGTGAAGTGCTATACCAACATCGCGTCCGCCGAAGTTATTGAATTCGTCTGTGCCTGTTACGGCAGCCCTGTCAAGGAAATACTGACCTCCGCCTGAGCTGTTGAATGCCCAGCCGAAAGGAATCTTGAACTGACCGGCTTTTATAGAAAGCTCGGGTACGATGTTCATATTAAGGAACGCGTCACAGACCTGCAGTGTTGAATTCCCGTTCCAGGACTTGAACTGCGTACCTACGCAACCGGAAACATTTTCGTTGAGTCTGGCAACGAAAGATGTCCAGTTGTAACCTCTGAACGTGTTTGCGGGATCGTTATTTTCAGCACCGAACATGTAGATCCATGCTTTTGTATAACCATTGATACCGAAAGTTTCAGCGCAACCACCATCGAAAGTGGATCCGGCAAAACTAAGCATTGCTACAAGAGCAAGAAGACCAAGTGCGTATTTCATAGTCTCTCCTTCCGTAAATTGAACAATACTGCTGATATCTGCTATCAGAATTTCTAATTTTGATAGACTCCACTGAAATCCAGTGGTGATAATAAGCAGCTACTCCCTGCACCAATTGTGGAGAAGTATACTAACGGTTGCGGATATTGACAAATCTTACACGATTACTGGGTATTACAATTTGGAAGTTACAGAATGGAAACAGTATACCTGATATTCGCTCTTCTTTTTGGTATGACAATTGGCAGTTTTCTGAATGTTGTCGCCTGGAGAGTACCAAGGGGAGAGTCTATTATTCGTCCGGGAAGCAGGTGTACTTCCTGCGGGAAGGAAATCAGCTGGTACGACAACATACCCGTTCTCAGCTGGTTTATCCTTCGAGGGAGATGCAGGAGCTGCGGTGAGCGATTCTCGTTCAGATATGCAGCTGTTGAACTTGTAACAGGACTCCTCTTCGCCGCGATTTTCATGAAGTATGGTCTTACCTGGCTGTTCTTAAGCAATACCATATTTATTTCACTTCTCGTATGCGTTGTCCTGACTGATATAGATCACTGGATAATCCTTGACAGCGTGAGCCTCGGCGGGATCGTACTGGGTCTGGGATTTTCGCTGGTTCCCGGCGGAGTGGGTTTCTTGCCTTCATTGATTACGGCCGCAGTTGCATTCTCAATCTTTCTACTAATAAGAATCGTGAGCAAACTGATCTTGAAACGAAAGCCGGGATACACCATTGCCCCGGAAGGCCATGAAGATGAAGCCGATGAATTTCAGGGCGGCATGGGCTGGGGGGACATCAAGCTGGCAGGGATGATGGGAGCTTTCCTGGGCCCATCCTCTACAGCTGTTGCCCTGTTCATTGGTTTCCTTCTGGGGGCTTTCACAGGAATCACTGTCATATTAGCCGGAAGGAACAGAAGGCTTCCAGTTCCTTTCGGTCCTTTCCTTGCCCTTGGCGCAGCTGTGGCTGTATTCGCAGGCAAGGCCATATGGCATCTCTACCTTAGAATCGGGCTGAATCTCTGATATGACTGAACCATTTGAAACCCATGACAATGAAGTTAGAAAACGTAATTCCTGTAAAGCAGTAATAGTAAAAAATGCTAAAATCCTTCTCACACTTAATCACGATGATACGGGAGACTTTTATTTTCTCCCCGGCGGAGGACAGAAATTCGGGGAAACCCTCCATCAGGCACTACAGCGAGAGGTACTTGAAGAAACGGGCTGGGTTGTGGAGCCGGGAGAACTGATCCTGTCGCGGGATTACATAGGAGCCAACCATGAATTCGCCCAATGGGAGGCGGATGCTCACCAGACAGAAATGATTTTCATAGCAATTCCAATCCGTCAGAAAGAACAGCCACTGGAGCCTGATGCCTGGCAGACTGGTATCGAGTGGGTAGAACCTGAAAGACTGAGGAATCTTAGAATATATCCCTCAATTCTGAAAACAATCCTTCCGGAGATAATTTCCGGCACGTATCGAGGGCCGATCTATCTGGGCGATGTAAACTAACAAGTAGAAGTTTAACGGATACTACTTGCTTTTCTAAATTTTGCCTTTCAGGTACTTCTGACGTTTCTCTTCGGGGAATTTCTCAATCGCGTACCTGAGCATAGTTCTTGGCATATTCATGTAGTGCTTTTTGAGGAATTTCTCTTCTGTTACGAGGTTCCTATTGCCCACTTCACGCAGCATCCATCCCACAGCCTTATGAATCAGGTCATGATTGTCTTGAAGAAGCTTTTCGGATATTGCGAGAGTATCGGTGTAATCGTTCTTTCTGATGAAGTGCTGTGTGGATATTATGGCTATTCTTTTCTTCCAGAGATCGCTGGATTCCGCAAACTCGTGCAGGGGTTTTCTATCCCGGTCATAGAGCCATCCTCCGGGGATGTGGTGCGCTGAAAGATCTACAAGGTCCCAGTTGTTTATCCATTGCGTACTGTCCATGTAAAGATCGTAAATCTCTTTTCTGGGTTTCACATCAGCTTTTTTAAAGGTATCGACAAGAGCAAGAAGTGCGAAAAGCCGTTCTTCGTGCCACCTTGAGTGCAGCAGCTTTTCAGTATCCTCAAGGGTGAGACCCCTGAATTCTCTTACAAGTTTTCTTATATGCGGAACCCTGATGCCAAGGAACATATCGCCCTCACCGTATTCACCTTTGCCGGTCTTGAAGAACCTCTGGTGGGTTTCTGCCCTTTTTGGTTCCGCAAGTTTCCTAAGCTCACGCGCAATATTCCTGATCGTATCAGCCATCTGCACTCATTTGTTATCCCCATAGCGAGGTCCTTGTTCTTTCAATACATTTATGCAGTAGGAATTCAGGCTTTCTCCATTTTGAAGAGCTTTAACGACCAGAGTCTTATGAAGATCTTTTCCAACTCGAAGCACAAATTTACCGGAATACTTCTTTCCTGCAGTTGGAGGTGGAAGCGGATCTCCATCTTCTTCATAGATTCTTATCCACTCGTCTACAGTCTGACAAAGTTCTTTGTATACTTCAGCTTCATCATCTCCATGAATTCCGCCCAGCATTAAGCCTGGGCAGCAGCCAATATAGCATTGATCTTCCTCTGACCATTCTACAATTTTTAAGTAATTATCACCTGGCTTCATTTTTCACCTTCCGAATGGCATTTTCTACAGCTCTCTCCTGGTATTGCCTGGCGTCATGCCCGGTATTTCCGCTAATAGTAATTTTTCCTCCACAGGGATGCTTGAAATTGCGATGATTCCCTTTTCCACCACGATTTACAAATCCTGCCTGTTTCAAGTCCCGAATCAGTTCCCTGATCTTTCTTGGCATGATATATATAGTACTATAGTAGTATCATTGGTGTCAATACCGCTGTGTTCCGGAAGTAATTGATTCCACTGTTACTTTTCAAGGGTGAATATTTTAGCAAGGTTTGAGCAGAGCATCGCCCGGTTGTTGTTTCCATTTATCGCGATATCCTGCACCGTGCCGTAGGTTGATGAATTAGCTTCCACATCGTTATTCTGGGCATTTATTACCGAAACACCACTGCTCTTGTAACCCACATATATGTAATGATCATCGGAAGTTACCGCTACTGATAGCGCCGGGCTGGATATTGGATAGGTGGAATAACGCTGCCCTGTTCCCGTATCGATTCCCCATATCGCGTTCAACGAATCGGGAGCTGCGTAAATCAGATTGCCGGGGCCGGCATAGAGATCGTTTATACCTCCGGGAACTACGCATTCAGCCGTTACCGTAGTGAGATCACCCGTGGATATCTTCTTGATGGTGTTATCGTTACCGTCAGCTATGAAAATAGCGGATCCATCAGAAGTAATTGCGGCCGCTACGGGATTCTGCAGCCCCGATACCACATCGACGGCCGTCACATCCCATGACTGAGAGTTGATGGTTGTAATTGTTCCGTTTGCCCCGACGGAGTAGAGGTGCCAGCTGCCGCCTGTCGGGTCTGTCAGAATGAATCTGCCGTAGGAACTGAGGGCAACAGGACTGTGTACTACATAGGTACTGTTGCTAACGTAAAAGAGAAGATTACCGCACAGCGCAAGGGCATAACCGCCCTCAGCGGTTGCTCCCACATCTTCTACCGTATATCCCTGGAGATATACACGTGCCAGGCAGTAACCGTGTTCGTAATCTATGAAGTAAAGGCTGTCCGCCGCGGCTATACCGTCTCCACCCTCTTTAAGATAGCAGCAGTTGTAAGGAATACTTAAGGTTGATATGTCCTGAAGAAAGTAGAAGGGAAAATCGGCTGATATGACCGGATTCGTAACTCCGCAGCTCATGCCAGATAAAATCACAACCGAAGCGGCACAAATTGAAAGCAGTACCATTATTTTTTTCATATTCATTCTCCTGTAAACAGTTCCTTCATTCTGATTGCATCATTAACAGCCTGACCAAAATGACAGTTGTTGAACATTACGAAAATCTTTCCGGATTCCACGCCTAACTTGTTTATAGCAGGCAGCCATGCTTTAAGTTCCTCATCACTGTAGCTGTAATCATACCGCAACGGACCGCCGTTCCACCACCGGGCGGTATTTCTGCCATGAAACCTTACATAACCGAAGGGCTTTCCACCTATGGCCACCGGAGGCGGCAGATGGGGAAGCCTTGGAATGTCCACAGAAACGAGAGCCATCCCCTCACCGCCTATCCTGTCGAGAATATCCTTCTGGTACCATTCATCGTATCTGAACTCTACAGCAAGAGGAACTTCTTCTGTTTTTCTGTTGAGTTCTTCTATGTAGCGGACACCTGATTCAGAAGGTTTAAATGAATAGGGAAACTGGGCAAGGAGGCCTGAGAGCTTACCGTTCTCAATGAAGGGTTCAAGCATTCTGCTGTACTCATCCCACTGTTCTGTGGAAGCATCGCGCGTATGGGTCATGCTGGAATGAAGTTTAACGATGAACTGGAAATCATCAGGGGTTTTGTTGACCATGTTCCAGGAAATCTTTGGATGCATTATCCTGTAGTACGTACTGTTCACCTCAACAGAGGAAAAGTGCTTTGAGTAGAAATCCAGCATCTTCCCTTTTTGAGTTCCCGAAGGATAGAAAGGTCCAATCCAGTCGGGAAAGCTGTATCCTGAAGTACCCAGCCGCATTTCCATTTTACTGTGCTTCGATTCAGCGCTCATGATTCACCCTTGCAATTCCCTGCTGCTGTACTCATTACTGCCATGATTTTATCATACACGCAGTACCTCATCAGTCAATGGATCAGAATAAATAACCATGAAACTGTGAGTATTAAGTTTACATCTTGTTTACAACTTAGAATATCTGTCCCGTACGTAGTTGATAACATGATCATTATTTACAACTTGTTTACAACTTAATATTTTATATTTATATATAGCTGTAAACCACCAGGGAGTGTAATATGGATATCAGATCACTGATAATAAAAAAAATGCAGAAAAATGGGGCCGTTCGGGCTTCTGAAATAGTTCGGGATACGGGCTATTCGCGTACATATGTGAATCGATTTTTCAGAGAACTTCGTGAAGAAGGAGTGCTTACTCTCATGGGTAAGGCAAACAGAGCCAGATACATTCCAGCAACTGAAAAACGGGTCACAAAAGAAAGAAAAACGATAAAGTGTGTAAGAAAGATCCTGCTTAACAAAGATTTGAACGAAGATAAGATATTTTCCGATATCAGGCAAAATACAGGTATCTTATGCGAACTTGCTGAAAATGTATCAGCAATAATTGAATACGCTTTCTGTGAAATGCTTAATAACGCAATTGAGCACTCCTGTTCTGACAAAATTACAACGAAAATGGAAAGACGGTCTGAAAGTGTTTACTTTGAGGTAAGAGATTATGGTATTGGCATTTATAAGAATATTAAAGAGAAATTCGATCTGGATAATGATATAGATGCCATTCAGGATCTTACCAAGGGAAAACTGACTACAGATCCCGCTTCGCATAGTGGTGAGGGAATATTCTTTACTTCGAGGGCCGGAAATACACTGGTTATACAGAGTTCCCGGATGAAACTGATCTTTGATAATTTAATCAATGATATTTTTGTAAGGAATGTTAAGAACACAAAGGGCACAAGAATTGCTTTTTCAATAAGCACGGATTCAACGAAGAAGCTCAATACCGTTTTCAACCGGTATAGCGATAATCACTACAATTTCAGTACAACAGAAGTATTTATCAAATTGTACGATACCGAAACGAATTATCTCTCCCGCTCCCAGGCTCGAAGATTACTAACTGGTCTGGAAAAATACAGCACCGTCATCCTTGATTTCAAGGGAGTTTCCAGTGTCGGGCAGGCATTCGCTGATGAAATATTCAGGGTCTGGCATAATAAGTATCCAGATATAACAATAGTCAGCAAAAACACCGTAGAAAATGTTTCATTCATGATAAACAGAGCTTTAAAGCATAATCAGCAAACAAATGGCAGTTGATCTTTCATGAAACATCAATCTTTGCAATTGTTCTACCGCCTGTAACCGCACCCTCTCCGTAACTGTGCCGGATACGGTCTATCGCTGTATCGATTTTTTCTGTTCTGCCTCCGAATATTTCAAGCTGACGCTCGGATTCATCCGTAAGGGCACTTAGGCATACTCCTATAAACCTTTATTTTTCCGATGTTGCAGGTCCCCTGGAATGGATAGCACGTATAACAGCGCACATACCAAAGAAGGGAGCCAAACAGGTCATATACTATGGTGCTTACAGTCAGGCATGGCGTGGCCGTGAGCGCCGTCAGGGGATCTTGCCGAAAGCACCAGGTGAAGAGAAATCCGCCGCCGCCATGAAAGACCGTTCCTCATACTCCAGACGCAGAAGACAGATGTGGGCTGTGCTTCTCAAGAAAGCCTGGAACATCGATGCTTTGAAATGTCCGAAGTGCGGAGGACACATGAAAGTCATTTCTTTTATCGAACAGCCTTCAGTCATCAGGTGCATCCTCATGTGGTGTTCCCGGAGCTTGTTCGCTGCTTGTTTTGTTGACGTGGGTGGTTTCGGTAAGTATGGTTAATTTCAGGCAGAAATCAGAGGCTTATTGGGACGAATGGGCTGCTTTGCGAGCAGATCACGGAATTGAGGAAAATCCATTGTCCTATTGATAGAATATTACTGCATTCGAATACTATAGGCTGAATTTCAGAGCCTTATCTGACTGATATTCGAAAGTGCCCCCATCGGTGGTGTATAGCCAACTATGACAATAATGGGTACAGAATCAACGAACTTATTAATTTAGTTCTGTCAGAATATCTGCTATTGCGTGTTTCAGTTCAGAGACATGATCTACGCAGATGTTGAAGATGGCCTCTGCGTCGAGATCAAAGTAATGATGACTCAGAAAGTCCCTTGCTCCAATCGCACCCTTCCAGTCGACTTCAGGATGATCATCCATAAATGGTTTTCCACCATATTTCTCAAAGCGCTTCAGATTCTCTCCGATAGTGATAAGCATTAGGACTATCCCGTCAAGCCTATCAATACCTTCATCGTCCCTTAGAAAATCATCTGGGGTTTCAATACCTCTGAAACGTCGTTCGACTTTATCGATGCTCTCCAACATGTGCATCGCTATGTCTTCCATAAGCCTTAAATCAGACATAGACTGCCTCCTGCTCAATACGCTCCTTTAATAGAGAATTCATTCTGCTTCTGTATCGAACCAGGTCCACAGGTGCATGAAGGGCTTTTTCAAGCTGCTCCCTGGCATGGACCATCGCGTAAAGGTCTGGATGCATTTCAACAACAATATCAATATCGCTGTCTTTTTCGGCTTCGTTACGGGCCACAGAACCGAAGACACCAAGTCTTATGATCCCGAAGCGTTCTTTGAGTAGAGGCTTCAGTTTTCTCAGCACAGCAAGTGTTTTTTCAAGGCTCATATCTAACCTCCGTCAGAAGAACATCCGGTTTTCCCGAGTATTGGTCAAGGGGAACTCAAAGACAGTAGTCTACAGAGGTGAACATTTTCATCCCACCCTTGCCAGGAACTTCGATGTCAGAGATCCTCTGGAATGGATTGCGCAAATAACATCCCACATCCCACGCAAGGGAGCGAAGCAGGTCATCTACTA